>CAMEIZ010000125.1 GCA_945919165.1 uncultured Traorella sp. | reverse complement strand
ACGCATCAAAATAGAAATAATGATGGAATTAACACAAACTGATTTACCCGAACCAGTAGCTCCTGCAATCAGTAAGTGAGGCATTTTATTTAACTCACCATATACCGGCTGTCCCAACAAATCCTTACCTAACGCAAAAAGCAGTTTGCTGTCATCATATTTTGAAGGAACGCTTCTTAACAATTCACGCAATCCTACCAAAGTTTTATCTACATTGGGAATTTCGATCCCAACATCGTTTTTGGCAGAAATGCCTCCTTCACTTCTAATGTCTTTTGCGCCTCCGGCTAATTTGATATCATTTTGCAGATTGCTGATTTTTGATACTTTAACGCCTAAATCAGGCTTTAATTCAAATTTGGTTACACTAGGTCCGATATGGGTATCAACCAAAGTAGCTTTAACACCAAATTCATCTAAAATCTGTAAAAGCTTTGCTCCAGCTTCAGCTGCCGCTTTCTTATTATTATTTGAAACATTTGATTTAGAACCTAAATTCAAAATATTTAAATTTGGAAGTCGATATTTTGCCATATCAATAAGAAAGCTTGTTTCTATTTCAGCTTCCTGAACCACTTCTTTTTTAGGCTGATCATCAATAACATGAATCATTTGAGTATTCTCATCCACAACAATTCTGTCTTCAACTTTCTGATCATCAGCAGTAATTTTTCCAAAAGCAAATTTACCCTGACCTTGTTCATAATCAATCAAAGATTCATCAAATAGATCTTCCTGTTTTTTCTTTTCCAATCGTTCCTGTTTGCGAATTTTTTTCGCATTATTTGCTTCTTTAGTCTTATTAGCAATCTGATCATATATTCTTTTGATTGGTTCAATAAACATGATAATACCCAAAACAACAAACATGATAATCATGATACGTGTTCCGGTAAAATCAAATAAAGCACTAAATAAAGCGTAAAGCATAGCTCCAATCAGACCGCCATTGCCAATTGAAACAATGAGTGAATTGTTGAATATGTCTTTGGTATTGGCAAGAAAATTCTGCAAGACAGCCATACCAGTCAATTCATGATTATCTGGTGCTGCAACTAACATCAACCATGCCATAAAGAAACACAAAAGGCCGATGATTGATCTGATTTTGATATTCTTAAAATTCTTGTTAAAGAGTATCAAACAACCAATCAAAATAATTGCTCCAAAAACAACACTCGCTAAGACACCCACTAAAAATGTCATGACACGATCTAATGCTTCTCCGACAACTCCTAATTTTAAAATCCCAATAATTGCCAAAAAGATGGCTAACAGTGAATAGATAATACGAAGGACCTCCTGATCCTTCGATTTCTCTTTGGTTTTACTGCTTTTCTGTTTTGCCATTCAACTACCCCCTGATTACTGATTGATTTCAATAATGACAGGCAATACCATAGGACGTTTGCCTGTTTCCTTCAATAAATACTTTGTTACCTTTTCCTTGACATCAATACGTGTGTCAATATTTTCATAGCATTTATTGGCGACATTTTCATTAATTGTCTCTTCTGTAATTTTCATTACTTCTTTGATGATATACTCAGCATCTTTCAGATAAATCAGACCTCGTGTCTGAACATCAACCCCTCCAATGATCTTTTTTGTTTTAAAATCAACACTGACACCAATTACCATGACACCTTCATTTGAAAGAACTTCACGATCTTTAATAACAACACCGGTTACATCCCAGTTTTCCTTACCGTCAATCAATGTATCTTCAAGTTCAATATGATCGGCCACACTCTTTAAAACACGGTTTTCAAAAGAAGCAATCTGTCCATTATCCAAAATAACGATCTGATCCGGACGATAACCCATTTTAAAAGCAAGATTGGCATTAGCAATCAAATGACGAAATTCACCTTTTACAGGAAGATAATAACGCGGTTTAAAAAGATACAGCATCATTTTCAAGTCTTCACTGTTAGGATGCATGGAATAGATTTTTTTAGAATTAAGCGAGTAGATTTTACCGCCTTCTTTATAGACTTCATTTTCCATGCTGTTGGCTTCACTTTCGGTACCGCTGACAATCGGAGAAGCAATTACGATTGTATCACTTGTTCTAAAGTGTACCTTATCATCTTCATGCATGGCAATTTTTTGAAGTGTACGAAATAAATTCTTTCCTCTTCCGGAAATAAGAACAATAATATCATCATTTTCATCATCAAAATTTCGATCATGTACGATTAATTCACTTGGAAATTTGTAATAATTCAATTCTTCCATATGTTTCAAAAAATATTTAGCTTCATCTCCATGAAAATAGACTTTCTTTTTGAAACGAATTGCCATATCAAGAATTTCTCTCATTCGAAAAATACTCTGTGAATAACAACTAATCAGAATACGATGCTGACTCGATTCAAAAATCGGTTCAAGCATGGGTTGAATTCTATGAAAAGGAGAAGTATGACCTTCTTTATCAGCTCCTACTGATTCATTTAAAAGACAAAGAACACCTTCCTTACCTATTTCACTCAATTCGTTAATATCAAAGCTGTATTCAGGTGCCCGCATATCGTAATCAACAATAAACTCACCAGTATAAACAATATATCCCTGACTTGTTTGAATCGCTATGCCATAATTATCCGGATAGGCATGACTCATTGCAAAAGTTCTGACTTTTATATTTCCAACTTTAATTTTATCTGTACGCTTGATTTTATTAATTTTAAAATTTGAAATACCTTCTTTTTTAAGTGTATCCCGCAATACATTTGCACTCATAGCTCCTGTATAAATCGGAACATTGATATGTTTTATGAGATAAGGCAATGCTCTTGAAACATCATCGTGAGCATGAGTAATGAAAATGCCTTTAATTTTGCTTTTATTTTCTATAAGATAGGTGAAATCAGGAATAATGAATTCAATTCCAAGCTGATCAGCTTCCGGAAACTTAATTCCAGCTTCAATAAGAATTATTTCGGAATTAACTTCAACCATCATCATGTTTTTTCCGTTTTCATCTAATCCACCCAATGCACAAATACGTATTTGGTCCATATTTCCTCCTTTATATTATGTTTCACAACCATTTTTAGTTATTATACCACGGCTTATCAAAAAAAACAAAAAAAGTGATTAACTCACTTTTATTGCTTCACCATCTAATGACCATGATTTTGTATTGGTGATTTTCACATCAACAATATCGCCAACCTGGATGTTTTCACCAGTGAAATTTACCAGCTTATTCGTTTCCGAATGACCGCTGAAAACATTCTTATTTTTCTTGCTTGGTCCATCAACAAGGACTTTGATCACCTTTCCAAGATAAGCTTCATTTTTTACTTTTGCCCAGTGATTTGTATGCTGCATTAAAATCTGAAGTCTTTCCTCTTTAACTTCCATTGGTACATTATCTTGCATTGCTGCTGCCGGAGTCCCAACTCGAGGCGAATAAATAAAGGTAAATGCATTGTCAAACTGACATTCATCAACCAGCTTGATCGTATCCAAAAACTGTTCATGAGTTTCATTAGGGAAACCAACAATGATATCAGTGGAAAAGGCTGCATTTTTTACTTTGCTCTTCAATTTATTGAAAAGGGTCATATATTCTTTTGCATTATATCTTCGTCCCATGATTTTTAAAATCTCATCATTTCCTGACTGCACAGGCAAATGAATAAACGGCATGATATTCTCATATTTAGCAATCACATCAATCATTTCATCACTGAAATCCCAAGGATGAGAAGTAACAAAACGAATACGTGGAATGTTAGTTTTTGCCACCTCTTCTAATAGATAAGCAAAACCTCCTTCAATCTTGAGATCCTTCCCATAAGAATTAACATTTTGTCCTAATAATGTAACTTCCTTAAAACCTTCATCAATCAATGTATGTATTTCATCCAAAATATCTTCAGCTTGTCGGCTTCTTTCCTTGCCTCTTGTATAAGGAACGATACAGTAGGCGCAGAACTTGTCACAGCCATACATAATATTTACCCAAGCTTTATGCGTTCCAAAACGTTTTACCGGAAGGTTTTCAACAACTTCTCCTTCCTTAGAAAACACCTCAATAGTTTTTTCCCTGCTCATCATTGCCTGATATAAAAGATGCGGCAAACGATGAATATTATGCGTACCAAAAACTAAATCAACATGAGGATACTTCTCCAAAATAGTTTTAACAACTGCTTCTTCCTGTGCCAGACAACCGCATAATCCAAATAACAAGTCAGGATTAGTTTTGCGAAGACGTTTCAAGGATCCTAATTCTCCCAACACTTTATCTTCAGCATTTTGTCGAATAGCACATGTATTCAGTAAAATCAAATCCGCTTCTTCCGGTGTATCACAGCTTGTAAAATGTAGCGCCTCCAGAATACCGGCAATGGTTTCACCATCACGTTCATTTGCCTGACAGCCATAAGTACGTAAATAATACTTCTTTCCATATCCGATATCTTTAACTTCACTTGGTATATTAAATAGTGATTTTTCAATCACAGCCTGTTTTTTAGTTCTTTGTTTTGCCTCTTTCAAACTTGGCATTGTCCAATTTTCTTTCATAGACCTCTCCTAATCATGTCACATTATATCAAAACAAATGAAAGCCAGCAATAAATAAAGAGCATTGCTGCTCTTTATTTGACATGTCTGCTTACTGAGAAATAGCTTCAACTGGGCAAGTAGCAACACAAGCTCCACAGTCAATGCAAACTGATTCGTCGCAAGTTGACTTGTCGCCATCCATTGATAATGCACCAACTGGGCAAACTCCTGTACATGCACCGCATCCGATGCAAGTGTCTTTGTTAATAGTAACTGGCATGATGAAAACCTCCTTTTACATGAAACAATTATATCAAAAGGAAGATTCATCTTCAATACTTTATCAAAAAATTGAATAAAAATGAAAAAACCGGACAAACTATTTTTTATTATAAAAAACAAAAGAAAAGAGCATTACTGCTCTTTCAATTGAATTCGTTGAATGCTGATTGCGGCATGAGTTTCATCATCTATTTCAACAATACAAC
>CAMEIZ010000124.1 GCA_945919165.1 uncultured Traorella sp. | reverse complement strand
TTGCTGGAGAAGGTGCTAGAAATCATGGATTATTAAATATTGCAGTTGAGGACTTTTTAAGTACCATACATAGGTTTCCATCTCTTGAAACACAGCGAAAAGTAGCATGCTTTTTGGATTTAATTGAAGAGAGAATTCAGGTTCAAAATAAAATCATTGAAGATTTGAAAGCTCAAAAAAAATTCATTTTAAAAACTATTTTTAATAATATTAGTTCTAGTCAAATTTCTTTGTTTGAAATAGCTGATGTCTATCAACCACAAACAATTTCGTCAAATCAATTGATTCAAGGTGGTGAATACCCTGTATATGGGGCTAATGGAATAATTGGTTATTACAATGAATATAATCATGAAAATGAACAAATTTGTTTAACATGTCGGGGAGCATCAGTAGGAACATTAAATTTTTCTTCTAAACATTCTTGGATTACAGGAAATTCAATGGTAATTAATACAGATAATTATAAATCTTATGTTGACAAAGAGTATTTATTATATCATCTTATGTCATTTGATTTCAGTAAATATATATCCGGGTCTGGGCAGCCTCAAATAACAAGAGAGTCATTAAGGTCATTAAAAGTTACTATTCCTCATTTAGAAATACAAAATAAAATTAAAAACATGTGCAAATCAATAGAATTGCACATCGATATTGAATCACAGTTACTATTTCAATATAAGCAACAGAAGCAGTATTTATTAAATAATTTATTCATATAAATAGATTATCGAGAAGAAAAGATTTTTGCTTTTTTAAAAGCTCTAAAATCTTTTTTTCATTTTCTATCTTTTGTTCAATTAGATTAATTGTTTTTATAATTTTATACTCATCATCTTTATTCAGAAGAAATATTTTCATTTTTGATATTGTGTCTAATTTGATATAAGGGGTATTGCCTGTATTTTTTTGTTCTTCTATCCTTTCCTTTAAACTGACATTTAAATTCAATTTCAAGATCAATGGATTAACTTTAAAATCTGATAAAACATATGTTCTTTGATATGCATTGAATTTTCCTTTATAGTAATGAATGTATCCTACATTTGCACCATTTCCAGATATTAATAATGCTTCAGTATCAAATGCATATTCATCAATAAAGTAATAATTTTCAGCACATGTATAAAATCTGTATTTACCATTTTCTTTCATGGCATTTGCATCAAGTTTTCCAGTAGATATTGAGCAAACATCGCCTATGGTTAAAGTCAAATTATTCGAAAAACTAATTAATACTTGTTCCTTAAACTTATTTAAATAAGATTCGTATTCAATAATGATTTTAATTTGGGTATCAATACGCTCATTAATCATTTTCAAAAATCGAATGATTTTTAGTTGCTCCGATTTAGATGGATATGATGTATATTCATCTAACCATTCGTCTACAGCTATACTTCTACCATCACGTATTCCATATGTAACCAATCTTAATGAATTGATAAAATTCTTTCGCAGATAGTATTGTATAAGCTGGACTGCATACTCCATCTTTATTTGAGAAAGCAAACCCTCCTTGAAACGATCTTAAATGAATAACATAATCACCTTTATTGACTACTTTATAATTTTTTATAGATTCTTTTTTATATTTAATATCTAGTCTAGTCTCTTCACGCGAAACCATCCCTTTTTCTTGAGAAGCAGAAAGTACTTCCATATGTTTCATATCATTATTACGAACAACTTTAGATTCAAAAATTTTATTATTTTTCTGTTTAACCCAGTTATCCTTGAATTGGTTAAATCTCAAATTAGGAACATTGAAAACTAAACGTTATATAAAATATTCACTTTGACCAAAAGGAGGTTGATAAAATGGTCAAAGAAAAGAATATTAGAGAGATTACAGAATTGTGGAAGGAGGAAAAAAAGAAATATGTCAAAAAATCCACTTATGCAGCTTATCAATTGCTGATACAAAATCATATTGATGAATATTTTGGTGATTCTTATGAAGTAACTGAAGAGCAAGTTCAAGAATTCGCTTTAGCGAAGCTTAAAGAAGGATTGAGTGAAAAAAGCGTAAGAGACATTCTTATTGTATTAAAGATGATTTTGAAGTATGGTGTCAAACTTGGATATTTTGAATATAAGCCGATAGAAGTCAAGTTTCCATCAAACAATACGAAACAGGATTTGGAAGTTTTATCGAAACAAGACCAGAAAAAGTTTATGGATTATCTGAGAAGTAATTTCACATTTAAAAATTTAGGTATTTTTATATGTCTAAGCACTGGAATGAGAATAGGAGAGATATGTGGATTAAGATGGTGCGATGTCAATGTTGAAGATGGGGTGATTATGGTTAGGCATACATTGCAAAGAATTTATATTATTGACGGTGATAAAAAACATACTGAGTTATTATTAGACACACCTAAAACAGCAAATTCAGTAAGAGACATACCCATGTCCTCCGAACTATTGAAAACGATCAAGTCGATAAACAAGGTAGTTAATTCAGAATACTATGTCATTTCTAACGATGAAAACCCGATAGAACCAAGAACATATAGAAATTATTATAAAAAACTATGCAAAAAAGTGGGAATACCTGAGTTGAAATTTCATGGCCTTAGACATAGTTTTGCAACTAGATGCATAGAGTCAAAAGCAGATTATAAAACAGTATCTGTTTTGCTTGGACATTCAAATATAAGCACAACGTTAAATTTATATGTTCACCCTAATAAAGAGGAAAAGAAAAAGTGCATTGATAAAATGTTACGATCATTGTAATACTGTAACGTATAGCAACGAAGTTATATCTTTCGTTGCTATAAAGATTTTAGGCACAATCAATATCAATGAATGCATCAATTGCTTCATGCAAGTCAATCATAAATTGAGCTAAATTGATTGAATCCATATCGCTTTCCTGATTACACAAAAGATTAACTGATACTATGAAAAGTGATTTGGATATCTCACAAAGCGATGTATATGCAGATTCTTTAGCCGTCATGTTATTGTCCTCCTTCATCTTCTACAATACAGATGAAAAATGACAAATGAATGACAATGTACCTATTTACTTGATTGATGTAATAATTAGCTATTTCGGATTGGCAAACACCACCCCTCTATAGTAGGATCTTAACTGATTCAACGTATAGGTGACTGTATGCCAATCCTTTTTGCATCTTGGAAGGTGTTTGTTTTGCCATCAAGATTTCCTTCCTGAATGGTAACATAATCACCATCAACCGCAATGACAATACCGACATGATTAACACCAATGCCAGAGAATACAGATCCTGGTTTTGGCGAAAGTGATCTTTCAAATAAGTCCGGATGTGCTGCTACTAGCTGATCTACACAGTCCCATCCATTGCTTGTAAATCCTGGATCATATCCATATAACTCATAGAATCTGCCCCATGCAAACCATGTGCATTGGCCATATAAGCCAGCTCTTGCATATGGATTTTTTGTTATCCAAGCCTCCATGTTGTTGAAGTTGGGGTTGATGCCTCCTCTGAAGGTAACCGGAACATATTGCATGACATGATCAACATATTCTGGATCACCATAGGTTGATGTATTTAGTTTTTCTTTCATATCATCTGAAAACAGTTGGGCATTGTATTTTGAATAGCCTCCAAAGTTGCAGATTGCCAATTTAATATATCCACTACCATAGTTGTATCCTTGTATTGCTAGATATAGATGTTCTGTATCGGATTTATCTTTGACATTGGCTCTATTTAGACAATCCGCAAATGTTTTAACTCCACATTCAATTGAGTATTCAGGATCGGTTATCCCGTTAGGAACTCTTGGAAATTTGGTATTGAATGCTGATTCGCTGCATTGCATAGGATCATTGCCTAAGCCTCTAGATTCCTGCATCATAATGGCTTCTAGTATTGGAACATAGTCTTCAATCCCGTTTTCTTCAGCATATCTTGTTATTGTTTCTTCATAGGAAACGACTTCCGGACTTAACGGAAGGATCGTACTGTTGGTGCCACCATCCTGGGCCAAAACAGAGAAAGTACCAATAAACAATGTCATGATCACAATAAGTATGACTCCGGTACCGAAAGATAATAATGCATTGATTCCACCAATTGTCTTTTTAACCACATTAAAAGAAGCTGATATGAATTTAGCAGATGTTTGTATTACTGGTCTGGTTATAATGCAATCAGCTGTTTCTTTAATAGTTGAAGCATTGAATTTGTTCTGTACATATCGTTTGGCTTTTGATACATAAGAAGCTTTAGGCATGGTAGTATTCATGATTGCCGTAGTACGTTCAATCTGCTTCTTTGTACGATGCTGTTCCAGCTTTTGCTTAACATATTTCTTTGCTCGAAAAGCTGATTCATATGCAGTAGCTTTAGCAGTATTGCTGATGGTATCTGTAGCTCTTGCAGAAGCATTTGCTTTAGGTGATGATGAATCTTCTTTATTGCTTTCTTTATTATGAATGGTTTGTTGTTTGACAAAGTGAGTTAGATTCTCCTTGGAATTCTTTGTTTTGCTAGTTTGAATTGATTGTTTGGTCTTTATGCTGTTCATGCTTGTCTCCTTCTATGAAAAAATGGGACAAGCATTCAGCTTATCCCATATAGTTTCTCTTTTTGATCATTTCCTTACGATCACTTGGTTTTGTTGTATTCAGATTATAGAGTTTTCCTTTTGGCATCTTGTTGATAAATGAAACAATGGATCCACCGTATTTGATCAATCCGCAACCGGTTTGGGCATTAGTTATATAACTCATCTGTTCTTCTGATATATTCAGCAGCTTTGCTAGATCCTCCCTGTCATTTGGCGACTGGTTCAGCATCACAATGAATAATGAATTGGATAACATGCTTGTTCCTTGCTGTGATGAAAGAAGATACTTAACATTTTGGGTAATGCCAATAGGAAAAGCATCTCTTTTTCTAAATTGTCGCCATGCGGAAGCAAAAAATGTTGCTGATTCTTCGTTTTCAAAGATGACATGGATTTCATCAATGAATACATGGGTGCGTTTGCCTTTTCGCCAGTTTTCATTCACTCGATTAATAATGGCATCGGTAATGACAAGTAATCCCATTGTCTTCAGCTGCTTGCCAAGATTGAAGATATTAAAGGATAGTACTCTTGATCTGATGT
>CAMEIZ010000123.1 GCA_945919165.1 uncultured Traorella sp. | reverse complement strand
TTAAATACTTTTTTAATGTTTCAGGTTCAACGACTCCCTTTTCATTAACAGGCACATAACTGACATCAAAACCAAATACTTCTTCGAGTTGTTTAAATGCCCCTTGTACTGAAGAATGCTCGATATTACTTGTAATTAAATGCTTTCCTTTATGCTGATAGGCAAAAGCAACTCCTTTAATCAGCATATTGTTGCTTTCCGAAGCTCCACTGGTAAAAAATATTTCTTCATCATGGACATGGAGCAGCTGAGCAATCTGCTGACGGCTCTGTTCCATCAAATTGCTTACTTTGATGCCTGTTTCATAAAGTGAATCACTGTTGGCATAATAGTTTTCTAAAAGATAGTGATACGTTTTTAACACCTCTGGATTCAGAGGTGTTGTAGATGCGCTGTCAAAAAAAATCATAGTTTAAGCTCCCTGAGATTTTTTAAGTAATTTTTCATATGATCCCGGATGGATCTTTTCAATGGCAGAAATGGCAATTTTCAAAGCTTTGGTGTATTGACCATTTCTGAAGCACAATTCTGCACGAGTCAGCTCACTGTCAATTTCAGCATTACTAGAACGATATCGATTACCAAAAACAATCGTATTTTCCACCATATTCGCCATACCGACAAGATTGTTGACAGAGTTATAAAGCGTATAGACAAAATCAATTGCCTCTTTAATTTTCGCATTTAAGATGTCAACATTCAAAGGAGAAGCTTCTAATAAGAAACGGATATCCTTCACCATTAAACTGGCTTTATGATAGTCATCAGAATACGTTAACGATACACTAGGAATACGTTTTTTATTCATTTTTACATGAATCTCATTTAAGATCAGCTGAAGTTTCATCAACTGCTTTTGAGCGCGAATTTCATCACTGCAGGCATTTTCAAGCTGTTCTTTTATACGATCAAATTGTTCTAAGACATCATTGGTGTCAGCACACAGGTCTTTATATGATAAAAGAAGTGTTGTTGCAGGAATTGATTTTTCCAATAAACATCCTTTTAATGTTTCCCGATCTTTTTTTAGCTGTTCAACATTTAATTCGATCTGTGATAAATGATTCGACATATCATTTATTGAAAAACGATCTTTTTTGCGTTCATACAGTTCATTCACTGCCAAACGCTGACGCTCCAATTCATCAATTTGTTCAAAGATAAAAGATACATTTTCTTTCAGTTCATCATGTGCTTTTTCTTCATGAATCACTTGATCCTTGATTTGAATCAAACGCTTTCTGCTTTCTAAAAGGCTGTCCATAATTGAATCAACATGTCCTTCGGAAAGCTGATTCAAATCATCCTTTAGCGTAGATGAAATCACTTCAAGATTTTTCGAAACTTCCAAGTGTTCAAGATAAACACCCTTATTACGTGCCTGTGAATAAACATAACTGGTTTCATCAATAGCTTTAGGCAACGTAATCTTTGCTTCCTCATAGAGAGACGGATATTCTTTCATCAGCATTTCAAGTTCATTAATTGCTTCACTGATTTCTTCCTGCTGCTTTGCAGCCTTGGTAAACTCACTGGCATACATCCATTCTTCAAAAGTAGAAAACATTTTTTCAATAGTCAAAACACGATCTTCCAATACTTCAATTCCGCTGTTATAGCTTTCACGATTACTGTTAATTACACCTTTATCGACTCTAAAACGATTCTGAAGACGAATGATCTGTTCGCGTTGGGTGGATTGCTGTTCCAATATTGAATTTAATACAGCATCCAACTTATTTGCTTCGCTTTCACATGATCGCAGTTTTTCCATTAATTCGATCAGTTGATGCTTGGCTGTTTTTGTTTTATGTACGTAGATCAAATCATCAATTTCACCTAATTCACTGCTGCATTCTTTTAAGACTTCCTGAACGCTTTCAAACTGAATCTGGCTTTTTTCTACAGCTTCTTTGATAGTTGTGTTGACTCTTGCCAATGATTCTGCTTTATTCATCTTAAAAGGCAATGAAATGCTCTTAATTGATGTATAAAGAGTTTCAGCTTCATTCTGCATGTTCTTGACTTTCTTTCTAGAGATAGATATGAAAAGAACAATAACAACTAACAGTATTGCCAAACCTCCAACTAGTGCAATCATCATTGTATCATTTTGTAAAAGCTGATTTAACAGCTGCTTAAACTGATCCATAACATTTCACCCACTTACGTTAACATTGTATCATATTTTTCACTTCTTTCATCATCAAAGTTCAACTTTTTATGATTGAAGCTGATATGTCCAACTTGTTTTTTGTCAAAAAAATATATACACCTGACTTCATAAGAAATCAGGTGTATATATAATTTCCTTAAATAATCAATAAAAACATTATCTGTTGTAGTATTCAACTACTAATGCTTCATTTAATTCCTGGTTCAATTCGCTTCGTTCTGGATAACGAGCATAAACTCCTTTTTTCGCATCCTTATCAACTGTCACAAAAGCAGGAGTATTCAATGTAGCTTCCAAGCTTTCATTGATTGCTTTGTTATTCAACATTGATTCTTTAACAGAAATAGTCTGTCCTGGTTTTATCAATGCTGATGGAATATCAACACATTTTCCATCTACCAAAATGTGTCCGTGATTAACTAACTGTCTAGCTCCACGGCGAGTTCTTGCAAATCCCATTCTGTAAACAAGGTTGTCAAGTCTTGATTCAAGCATGAATAAGAAGTTGTCACCTTTAACACCCTTCATTTTACTTGCTTTCACAAAAGTGTTATGGAATTGCTTTTCATTCACTCCGTACATGTATCTGATTCTCTGTTTTTCTCTCAGCTGCATACCGTAGTTTGTAAGCTTAACACGTTTCGTAGGTCCATGCTGACCTGGTGCATAATTTCTCTTTGTAAGTTCTTCGCCTGTTTCCAGAATAGAGAAACCTAAACGGCGGGAAACCTTCCAAACAGGTCCATTAATTCTTGCCATAAATTTCGTCCTCCTCATATTGTTTTATGGTCTGCATAAAACAATGACTGGTACAAATTATCTTGACCGGGTGTCAGTATTCGATCCTTTCACATTGCAGCCGCGCTACTAGGATCACAGCTATGGTCACTGACGCATTCGATAAGACTTTGCATGCTGCCATCATTTTGACGCTTAATAATAGTATCAAATCCTTATCAATAAGTCAATGAAAATCTTTTCATTTGCGTGTTTTTTATATCTTTTATTTGTAAAAAACTAAGCACTTATAAAATTTGTCATATATCCTTATTTTATGAAACTCTTTATCTATTTTTACGTTCAATCAGGGAAGCTGTTTTAAGATATGTCAAATTCATCTTTTTGACGTTATCATCATGATTTTGTATTCTGTTCATGTAAAGGAGGAGTATTTATGATCAATACATTTTTAGTTGAAGGAAATTTAAAAAGTATCAGTGAATTAAAAGAAACCGAGAAAGGAATTAAGTATGCCCGAATCACTCTGAAAGTTCCACGAAATTTTCGAAATAGTGAAGGGGTATATGATGAAGATTTCATTGAAATCGAGCTTTGGCGCGGTATTGCGGAAATCTGTTATGACAATTCTCAGGAAGGTGATCTTTTAAGTGTTCAAGGGCGAATACAATCCTCTCAACTGACAACAAATGAAGGTAAACCATTTATTGCATATAAATTTGTTGCCGAAAAAGTTTCTTTCCTTGACAGTAAATAGAGGCTATTGCCTCTCATTATATGAACGATTTGGCTGACATTCCACAATTGTATACTGACTGATATCCAATTCTAAGCCAGTCTTATTTACCTCACTGATTTCTATTGAATCAATCAAATCATAAACATCAAAAAAATCACAATGATTAAAATAAGTTCTCATCATACCAAAAGCAATCGCTTCAAAATCATTCAAATCTTTTATATTTTCACCCATATAGCGTCTATATAACTGATCAAAAACCTGATCACTGATTCCTTCATGAATCATTCGCGACAAATTATTTTGTATTAGATCGATAAATTCATCTTTCTTATTTGTTTCGGTATAAAACATCAAATATCCATAATCTTTTCCAAAATCACATTCATAGCCATAGAAATCACTGATAATTTCCTCATTAATCCAACGTTGATAATCATCGTTCACAGATGAAAAATATGCATCAAGAAGATATCTTAAACAAATCTCTTTTCGATAGCGTTCCATTGAATCTCCAATACCCTTTAATTTAAATGCAAGATTAATTTTAGGTTTATGAATGTCCATCGTAAAAGTTACATGTTGTTTAAAAACATCGACAGGTTCTATTAAACTCTGACGCATAATTTTTTTTGGCTGATCAAATGTTTTCTTTGCTTGATTTTTTGAAATAATGTCCAAAACTTCATTTGGATCCTTTCCGGTAATGACAACACAAATCATGGTAGAAGGATGATAATTCATTTTATAACATTCCAATAATTCATCCATTGTCATGTCTTTTACACTTTGTTCAGTACCGCCAATATCATGTTTAAGCGGATGATTGTGATATAGAGCAGTAAATGTTTCAGCTACCATTCTAAAATCACTCATTTGCTGATACATGTTTAGTTCCTGAATAATAATTCCCTTTTCTTTTTCAACACTTCTTTCAGTAATGTTTAATGACTGCGTAAAATCCAGCAAAAGATTTAACGGTTTTTCCAAATCTGAACTAGTCTGAAAATAATAACAGGTACATTCGTAGGTCGTCGAAGCATTTACATTTGCTCCCATTGTTGAAAAATCTTCCATTACATCATGTTCACCATCTTCAAACATCTTATGTTCAAGAAAATGTGCAGCTCCTGGATGATAGGCATATTCTTTTCCCTGTTCGTCTTTTTGTAACAGATCAAAAGCTCCTAAAGGAGTCGCCATCATCGCAAAGCTTTTTTCAAACCCTTTTTTCTGCCATATTACAGCTTTTAAACCACTTGGAAGTGTTTCCTCTATATATGTTTCTTTATAACGATCTGAAACAATCTTATTCATTGCCATCCTCCTTTGCTGCCGTAATGAAAACTGCAGCGAGTTCAATCTTTTGAAAAACCTTTACACAGTCTTCCAAAGAAACCTTTTTGATATCTTCAATGTTCTTTTCAATCGAATAATCACGATTTAAAATTGAATTTGAAAGATTATATCCAAGAATTCCAGTCATTTCATCCAAAGAACTTTTTAAAG
>CAMEIZ010000122.1 GCA_945919165.1 uncultured Traorella sp. | reverse complement strand
AATTTCACAGGATTCATATGTTGGAAATTCCAGTTCAGGCAGCTCGTTATGACGAGAAGAATACACCTGAAAAGCATGACCGGCTTCATGTGTCAAAACATCCACATCACCACTGGTCCCATTGAAATTAGAGAAAATAAATGGCGACTCATATTCTCTGATATACGTGCAATATCCGCCCTGTGCCTTATTTGGCTTACTAACAAGATCTAAGAGCTCCTGATTAATCATCATATCAAAGAACTCACCTGTTTCAGGTGATAATTCATGATACATTTTTCTTGCTTTTTCTACCAGTTCTTCACTTGTCCCTTTAGGTGTTGGATTCCCGCTTTCAAATTCAATACCGAAATCATAATAAGCCATTTTATCCAATCCCAAACGTTTTCTTTGCTTTTCAGTTAACTCACTGGCCAAAGGCACAACATTTTCCAGGACTTCTTTTCGATATTGCGCTACCATTTCTTCATTGTAATCCAAACGAGTCATTCTTACATATCCAAGTTCAGTAAAATTCTTGTAGCCCAATTTTTTTGCCATAGTATCACGAACATGAACTAATTCATCGTAAATTCGATCAAATTCAGCTTCATTATCTTCATAGAATTTCATCTTTGCTTCAAAAGCTTTTTTTCTTGTTTCACGATCTTTGGATTCACATAATGCCGAAATACCAGGAAGGGTATATGTTTTTCCTTCAAATTCGATTTTTGCAGATGCTTTCAATTTGTCATATTGCGTTGCTATTTTGTTTTCTAGCTGCAGATCTTCTAAAATAGCATCATCAAACGATTTCAACTGACATTCAATAATACCAAAAAATGGAGAAGGTATTCTTTTCTTCAATTCATCCAACCATTGACTTTCCAAAATCGTTTTATACAAACGGGTATCCAATTGCTGATAATAAGGAGAATATTCATCCCAGTAATCATTTTCATTTGAATAAAATTCATCGGCTGTATTAATCGTATACCTTAATGATGCCAGAGTCATCATACTTGTAATATGGCCTCTTAACTGATTCATTTCTTTAAAGGTGCACATAAATGCATCCACATCTTTTGCCTGTTTTAATTGTTCAATATAGTTGGCATATTGATTTTGAACATATTCTAAATCAGGTCGTTCATATTTATATTCACTAAATTTCATTTTCAATTCCTCCAACAATAGTTTACTCTACTTTTCTTTGAACTACAATCAAAAAGTGTCATCAATGATGACACTATCGATTTGTATGACGTAAAATCAGTTTGTAAATTTCCACAATGATAACTGTACAGAAAGCTAGTCCTACCGATACAAATGTACATGGCAATGAAAGCGGAACCAGCTTGAAGATATCAGCAAAGAAAGGCACATTAATAATGATAATCTGTAAAAGAGCTCCTAACAGGGCACTTCCCCATAGATATTTGTTATTGAAAATCTGTTTTGAGAAAATAGATTCTTTGCTTTTAACATTGAAAGAATGGAAAAGCTGAGCAACTGACAGTGTTACAAAAGCCATGGTCATACCTGTTTCATGACTAATGCTTTCACCAAAGGCATAAGAGATAAGCGTTAAAACACCGATCATGATACCTTGCCATACAATGGTTGTAAATAATCCATTTGAGAAGAAATCCTCATCTTTTTTACGCGGTTTACGATCCATTACACTAGCTTCTGTCGGTTCAAGTCCTAATGCAAAAGCAGGCAGTGAATCCGTAATCAGATTGACCCATAATAAATGAATCGGTAATAATGGAACTCCAAAACCACTTGCAGGAACCACAATTGAAATCAAGGATGCCATAAAGATGGTTAAAACCTCACCAATATTGCTGGATAAAAGATATTGAACATCTTTTTGAATGTTTTCAAAAATTCCGCGGCCTTCTTTGATTGAAGTAATGATAGTTGCAAAGTTATCATCCGTAAGTACCATGGCAGCTGCACTTTTCGCAACATCAGTTCCTGTAATTCCCATAGCACATCCAATATCAGCTGTTTTTAAAGCAGGTGCGTCATTTACACCATCTCCTGTCATCGCCACAACATGACCTTTTGCCTGCCAGGCATTTACAATACGAACTTTATGTTCAGGAGCTACACGAGCATAGACAGCATAGTCTTCGATATGTGCCAAAAGCTCTTCATCACTTAACTTGCTTAATTCACTTCCGCTGATGGCCTTCATGCCTTCTGACAAAATGCCCAATTCTTTTGCGATAGCACTTGCTGTATTGATATGATCACCGGTAATCATAATCGTACGGACACCTGCTTTTTTTGCAGTCGCTATGGCATCTTTCACCTCAGGACGCGGCGGATCAATCATACCGACTAGTCCTACAAAGGTTAAATGATTTTCAACTGTTTCTGAATCAATCACATCCGGCATTTTATCCCATTTGCGAATAGCAACCGCTAATACTCGAAGAGCTTTATCTGCCACCTGATTATTGGCTTTCATGATTTCATCAACATCTGCCTGATCACAGCGAGACAGAATCACATCACAGCCACCTTTTGTAATCGAAATGATTTCTCCATTTACTTCATAAAAAACACTCATCATTTTACGATCAGAATCAAAGCTTAATTCTTCAGTACGCTTATAAGTTTGAAACAAATCATCCTTGGAATAGTTTTTCTTTAAGCTTGCTTCAACAAGAGCTACTTCTGTTGGATCACCTATCTGCTGACCATCTTTGATCTGAGCATCACTGCACAATGTAAAATAATTCAGCATTTCGATTTCTGACTCACTATTTGCTTCTTCAAGTGTTTTAAGACCGGATTTACTATAAACTTCAAGTACCGTCATTTTATTCTGCGTCAAAGTTCCAGTCTTGTCAGAACAAACAATAGAAGTACTTCCCAGAGTTTCAACAGCCGGTAGTTTACGTACAATCGCATGCTGCTTTACCATTTTTTGAACCGATAAAGCTAAAACAATCGTTACAACTGCAGTCAAACCTTCTGGAATTGCGGCAACCGCCAAGGCAACACTTGTCTTAAAGGCTTCCAAAAGGCTTTCCAGACCACTGAAATATTCCATAGCAAAGACAACGATACAGATGACAATACACATCATACCAATCATTTTGCCAATTTCATTTAACTTAATCTGTAAAGGTGTTAATTCCTGTTTTTCATTCATCAGCATTCCTGCAATCTTACCGACTTCATTTTTCATTCCGGTAGCACAGACAACGGCAACACCTCGCCCATAGGTGACATTACATGACTGATAAGCCATATTAATACGATCACCTAAAGGTAAATCATCACTTTCTAAAGGCTGTGCTGTTTTATGAACCGGCAAGCTTTCACCTGTCAGAGCAGATTCATCGATCTGAAGGTTATGACTTTCAATAATTCTGGCATCACTTCCCACACAATCCCCTGCTTCTAACAGCATGATATCGCCCACTACAAGCTCTCTGGCATCAATAACCATGGGTTGATTGTTACGTATTACTTTTGCGGTTGGTGCACTAAGTTTTTGAAGTGCTTCAAGACTTTTTTCTGCCTTATTCTCCTGAACCACACCAATTACAGCATTAATCAATACAACAATGACAATGATCAAAGAATCTACCCATTCACCAGGTTCAACCACAATGGAAATTGCGGCTGCAGCTAATAGAATCAGCACTAAAACATCTTTAAACTGATTAATAAATTTCACTAAAATACTTTCTTTTTTTGCTTTGTCCAATTCATTATAGCCATTTTCAGCTAAACGTTTTGAAACTTGAGCGCTGGTCAGTCCACTGACAACATTGGTATCCAATGCCTTTTCAACTTCTTTTACTGTTTTTGTTAACATAGTTCCTCCTCAAATAAATAAAAGACCCTATTCAAAAAAATGAATAAAGGTCTTGCTTATCATTTGATAATTACATCCGGATTTACATCGTGCTGGCGAATGTAATAATGAATTGCTTCATCAGCTACTCCCCCTTATTGTGGGTTTTTATTTAACGGTGGAATCATACCATATCCACCTCTTTTCGTCAATTCTTCTAATTAGACATTTTTTCTAAAATGTGCATTATTTCATCGATTTTTTCTTCACCTTTACCCTCTATCATCGCTTCTTTTA
The DNA here is from genome assembly GCA_945919165.1 of uncultured Traorella sp. Lineage (GTDB taxonomy): Bacteria > Bacillota_I > Bacilli_A > Erysipelotrichales > Erysipelotrichaceae > Traorella. The sequence goes on along the minus strand of CAMEIZ010000122.1, from coordinate 1,066 downwards.
CACAATGATTCAGATGGGCTTTTAGGATCTCTCGATTTACTTTTCCCAGGATTGCCTGCACCGCCATAATTTGTGTTGAAATATCAATACAATAACGATCCTCCTCGATCATTTTGGAAATACCATTCAATTGTCCTTTGGCCGTATTCATTAAGCGATCCAGCTGTTTTTTATCTGCCTTCATATTTCTCAATACCTAAAACTTGATAACCTTCCTCTTCAATTAAACGACGAATTCTTTCATCATTGATTTCATGTTCACTTGTTAATATAGCCCATTTCCCTTCTAATGATACTTCTACACTGACATTATCCAGACTTTTGAGTGCTTTTTCCACATGTCGAACACAATTCATACACATCATACCTTCAATTTTTACTATTTTCTGATTCATCTTTTTTTCCTCCTGTTTGATTTCTAGATGTACTTCTTGTTTATTTTTTTGAGTTTCTTCCACTCGTTCAATTTTAAACTTTCGTAAACGTAAGGCATTACAGACCACACTGACACTGGAAAGGCTCATAGCCGCTGCCGCTATCATGGGATTTAGTTTAATTGAAAATGGAATATAGAAGATTCCGGCAGCCAAAGGAATCAGGATTGCATTATAGAAAAAAGCCCAAAACAGATTTTCTTTGATATTTTTCATAGTAGCTTTGGAAAGCTTGATGACATTATAAACATCCATTAAATCATTTCTCATCAGAATAATCGAGGCACTTTCCAGTGCTATATCACTACCGGCACCAATCGCAATACCAACATCAGCATTTGTTAATGCCAAAGCATCATTAATTCCATCTCCAACCATTGCCACAACCTGTTGATCTTGTTGATAGCGTAAAACAACATCCGCTTTTTCACTAGGCAATACCTCTGCAATTACTTCATCCGCACCACATTGCTGCTGAATGGCTGCTGCACTTTTCTTGTGATCACCTGTGACCATCACAACGCGTATACCCTGCTGTTTCAGTTTTGAAATTGCTTCAACACTTGATTTTTTGATCGTATCCAGACAGGCAATAATCCCCAAGATGGTCTGATCCTTTGCAAAGATTAACG
>CAMEIZ010000121.1 GCA_945919165.1 uncultured Traorella sp. | reverse complement strand
GTCATTGTGACATAAGATAACAATCGAAATGAGCCTTTTGAACAGATTGTGAGCGATATGCAATTACATCGTTTTGATCATGTACAAGTGATTGAAAAAAGAGAAAATGCACTTTTTGAAGCATTTAAGTTATCTTCAGCTCATGATATAATACTGGTTGCCGGTAAGGGATGTGAAAAATTTCTGATTGCCAACGGAAGAAAAACTCCCTATAATGATAAAGAATGTATCTTAAAGTTGAAAGAGGTTGAGTAAAATGAAGATATTGATTGCAGCACTGACAATAAGTTTGATCATCAGTTTAGTGGCGTATCCGCTGGTGATCCCCTTCTTACATAAAATTAAATTCGGACAGAGTATTCGCCAGGAGGGACCAAAAAGTCATTTGGCTAAAAAGGGAACGCCAACAATGGGCGGCGTTGTATTTGTACTGGTTCCTTTGCTGGTACTTTTGATTTTGATGCCCTTTGCGTATTTGAATGTTAAGATTCAGGTGGTCATCACATCTTATGTGGGTTATTCCTTGATTGGGTTTATTGATGATTTTCTGATTGTTGTCAAGAAAAACAATGACGGGTTATCTCCTAAAGCTAAATTATTGATGCAGGTGATTTTGGCGATGGTGATTTTTTGGATGATGCACAGTGTTTCATCAACTGGTATTATCATCCCGATTTTGAATGTGGAAATTCAGCTGGGTCTTTTATATTTCTTCTTGATTTTATTTATGTTTACGGCAGAAAGCAATGCTGTGAATCTGACAGATGGACTGGATGGATTATCCAGCGGCTGTGTGCTGATTGCCCTGTTTCCGTTTATTCTTTTCTGTATCATGCAAAATGAAATTCAGTTGGCTGTCTTTTTAATGGCGGTCTTTGGAAGCCTTTTAGCTTATCTGAAGAATAATTTCTTTCCGGCTAAGATTTTTATGGGAGATACGGGAAGTCTGGCCTTGGGTGGTCTTTTGGCTGCTGTCGCAATGGTTTTGAAACAGGAAATTCTTCTTGTGATTATTGGAGGAATCTTTGTATTAGAGGCATTGAGTGTCGTTATTCAGGTAACCAGCTTTAAGCTGACAAAGAAAAGAGTTTTCAGAATGGCACCTCTTCATCATCATTTTGAACTGGGCGGTATGAATGAAAAAAGTGTTGTGCTGATGTTTTGGTGCATTGAACTTGGTTTTGCACTTCTTGGTTACATTTTGGGGGTTCTATGAGTGTTTTAGTAGTAGGGGCTGCGAAAAGCGGAATAGCGGCAAGCCGTTTGCTGAAGGCACACGGTTATGATGTGATCTTAACGGATATGAAGCCCATCAATGAAAAAAAAGAACTTGAAAAGCTGGGTATCTGTGTTTATGACAATGGGCATCCTGAGTTTTTAAAGAATACGGATATTGAATTTGTGGTGAAAAATCCGGGAATTCGTTATACAACGGATTTGATTCGCTTTTTTGTAGAACATCAGATCAAGATTTATACGGAAATTGAAATAGCTTATCGTTTTGCGAAAAAGTTTCATTATGGTGCAATCACAGGTACGAATGGAAAGACAACCATTACCAGTATGCTGTATGAATGCTTGAAAAAAAATGGAAAGGCCATTGCAGCTGGGAATATTGGCACTCCTTTGAGTGAATGGGCTTTAACGTGTGAGAATGAAGAAAAGGATGTAGCTTTAGAGCTTAGTAATTTCCAGCTGCTTGGTGTTGAAGATTTTCATCCGGAGGTTTGTGTTGTTTGTAATTTGGCACCTGATCATTTGGACTATATGCCCAGTGTTGAATCGTATTATGAATCTAAAATGCGGATTGCTATGAATCAAAAAGAAGAGGATTGGTTTATTCGCAATGTGGATGATGAGCTGGTCATGAAATATGCTAAAAATATTGGCTGTAAAATCATTGATTTTTCACTTGTTCGCCAAGATGTGGATCTCTATCTTCAAAATGGCGAAGCAAGACTGTGGGATCATCACTTATTTTATATCAAGGATTTAAAGGTTGTGGGCATGCATAATGTATCTAATGCCATGATTGCGGCTGCGATGGCCTTTAAGATGGGAGTTTCACTTGAGAATATTGAACAAGCCCTGACATCGTTTAAGGGAATTGAACATCGTATTGAATATATTGGTGAAAAAAACGGTATTCGATTCTATAACGATTCCAAAGCTACGAATACACAGGCTGCTTGTATTGCCTTAGCTAGCTTTGAGAAGAATATCCTGCTTTTGGCCGGCGGCAAAGATAAAGGTATTTCGTTTGATGAAATGAAGGAATATGACAATCGAGTGAAACACTGTTTTGCTTTTGGTCAGACGAAACAAAAAATAGCTGAACAATTCAGTCATGCAACGGAAACTGAAACCATGAGCCAGGCCTTAAGACAAGCTTTTCAGATGGCAGAAACCAATGATGTGATTCTCTTATCACCTGCCTGCAGCAGCTATGATCAGTTTGATAATTACGAGCAGCGAGGCGATCTGTTTAGAGAGGAATGCTTGAAAATTATCGCTTCTGATTAGAAAATTGTTACTTTGAGTTGAGAAAGAAGCTGATTTCAAGTATAATGAAAAAAGAAAGTAGTAGGTAACAATTATGTATAAACGTGTCTTATTGAAATTGAGCGGAGAAGCTCTTTCATCAGAAAAGCATGCGTTTGATCCAATTGTGCTGCAAAAACTGGCACAGGAAATCAAACAGGTGCATGATGAAGGAGTTGAACTGGCAATTGTAGTAGGCGGAGGAAACTTTATCCGCGGCAAGGTTTGTGAAGAAATGGGTCTTGAAAGAACTCAGGCAGACAATATGGGAATGCTGGCAACGGTGATTAATGCTTTGGCCGTTCAAAATGCTTTGGAACAGATTGGCGTACCGACAAGAGTTCAGACAGCAATTTCCATGAATAAGGTTGCAGAACCGTATATCTTGAGAAAGTGTCTGCGTCATCTTGAAAAAGGAAGAGTTGTGATTTTTGGAGCCGGAACAGGAAATCCGTATTTCTCAACGGATACAACAGCAGCCCTAAGAGCTAGTGAAATCAAGGCCGATGTGATTTTGATGGCGAAAAACGGTGTTGATGGCGTATATAGTGCAGATCCAAAACTGGTAAGTGATGCTGTGAAATATGAACAGGTTACTTATCTGGAACTAATCAATCGAAATCTTCATGTGATGGATATGACAGCTACAACCATGTGCATGGACAATGACATTGATTTAGTTGTTTTCAATATGAATAAAGAAGGAAATATATTAAAAGCAGTGAAAGGAGAAGTTGATGGAACAACCATCAGCAAGTAAAAATAATATGCAGGTAACATTAGATCAAGCAAAAACTAAAATGAATAAAGCAATTGATGCATTAAATTCACATTTGTCTCAAATTCGTACCGGACGTGCTAATCCCAATTTACTTGAACGAGTAGAAGTAAATTATTATGGAAGTCCTACTCCTGTCAATCAAATGGCTTCTATTTCAGTTGTAGAAGGAAGACAGCTGTGCATTAAACCTTATGACAGATCTATTCTAAAAGATATTGAAAAAGCGATTAATGCTGCCAATATTGGTTTAACGCCAATGAATGATGGTGAATGTATTCGTTTAAATGTTCCGGCTTTAACTGAAGAAACACGTCGTGCATTAAGTAAAGATGCCAGCAAAGAAGGCGAAGACGCAAAAGTAGCGATTCGTAACATTCGCCGTGAAGCTAATGATGCGATCAAGAAAAACAAAGAACTGACTGAAGATGAAGTTAAAAAAGCAAATGAAAAAGTTCAGAAGCTGACAGATGAATTCACAAAGAAAGTGGATGAAATTGTTGCTGAAAAATCAAAAGAAATTATGTCAATCTAAAAATACCCACAGATGTGGGTTTTGTATTAAGGAGGGAAACCATGTCACTTGAATATCCAAGTCATATCGCAATTATTATGGATGGCAATGGAAGATGGGCTGCTGCACAGGGCAAACCAAGAACTGCCGGACATTTGGCAGGAAGTGAAAATATTCGTACGATTGCTCTGTATGCCAATGCACATCATGTGAAAAGTCTGACACTGTATGCTTTTTCAACAGAAAACTGGGCTCGTCCGGAAGAAGAAAAAAATTATTTGTTCAAGCTTCCAAGCATGTTTTTTAAGAAATATATTGATGAGCTGAAAAGAGAAAATATCCGAGTTACTTATATTGGGGAATTGACACGTTTTCCTGAAGCAACACGAAAAGTTATTGAAAATGCAGTAGAACAGACTAAAATGAATACCGGTTTAAATCTTTGTTTAGCTGTAAATTACGGCGGCAGAAGAGAAATTGTCTATGCTGTAAATAATATGATTGAAGATATCAAAAGCGGGAAGATACAAAAAGTTGATGAAACGATGATCAGTGAGCATTTGATGAGTGAAACATCGGATATTGATTTATTGATTCGCACAAGCGGAGAAGTGCGGGTATCAAATTTTCTGCTTTGGCAGATTGCTTACGCTGAAATGATTTTTGTTTCTTGTGCATGGCCTGATTTTGATGAAAAACAGTTTGATTTATGTATTGAAGAATACAATCATCGCAATCGACGCTTTGGAGGTTTAAAATGAAAACACGTTTACTGACAATGCTGGCTATTTTAGCTGTGGTTATACCATGTTTGATTTATGGCGGTATTTTGATGGAAGGATTAATTCTGTTTATTGTTGCCGTGGGAACCTATGAGTTTTCAAAACTGAGTGATGATAAACTGCCTCTTTTCTTTGTCATCTTTCTGGTAATTTTGGAAGTAATCGGCTTATATCTTCCGGACAGACTGGTATTTCCTTATGTGGGAATGGTATTCCTTGTGCTTTTGGCTTTACCGGTTTACCATGAACGTTTTACACCAAAGGATTCCTTTTTATGCATGAGTTTTATGGGATTCTTTATTTTAGTGGGAAATGCTGTACAGAATATCTATACAGCAGCACCTCGTTATATGACTTTGATCATTGTGGCAACCTATACATGTGATACGTTTGCTTATTTGTGCGGACGCTTTTTTGGTAAACATAAGCTAAATGAAAGAATTTCTCCGAAAAAGACCATTGAAGGAAGTATTGGCGGCTGGATTTTCGGCTTTTTAGGATCATTATTATTCTGGAAACTGTTTATGTTTGAAAATGAATTGAGTTTGGGTTTTTTTATAGGTGTATTTT
>CAMEIZ010000120.1 GCA_945919165.1 uncultured Traorella sp. | reverse complement strand
TAAAAATTTTTTATGTGACTATATATGGGTTAATTCATTTGTTTTTTAACAGTTTTGGAAAGTGAATCATTTAAATTGACTTCTTTGTATAAAATGCATATTCTATCACTAGGAGGATATAAAATGAAGATATATAACAGTATTTTGGAAACTATCGGACATACTCCATTAGTTCGATTAACAGAGAACTTACTTGTAAAAGTTGAATCATTTAATCCGGGAGACCGTGTTGCCTGGAATATGATTCAGCAAGCCCTCAATGAAAAGATCATTGATCATGACAGTGTCATTATTGAACCAACAAGCGGTAATACAGGTGTTGGACTGGCAATGGTTTGTGCAGCTTTGCATATGAAATGCATCATTGTTCTTCCGGATACCATGTCTGTTGAAAGAAGAAAGCTGATTCAGGCTTATGGAGCTGAGTTGGTACTGACAGATGGAGCCTTGGGTATGAAAGGGGCTATTGATGAGGCGAATCATCTTCATGATGAGATCTCAAATTCATTTATTCCTCAACAGTTTGAAAATGAGAACAATCCTCTTGCACACTATGAAAATACAGCCAAAGAAATCTTAGAAGATACAGAAGGCAAATTGGATATTTTTGTTGCCGGAATCGGGACTGGAGGTACAATCAGCGGTGTTGGACAATATCTGAAAGAGCAATTGTCAAATGTCCAAATCATTGGTGTAGAGCCAAAGGAAAGTGCTGTGATCACAACCGGCGAAGCAGGTAAGCATAAGATACAGGGAATTGGTGCCGGTTTTATACCGAAAAATTACCACAAGGAAGTTGTGGATGAAGTGATGACAATTTCAAGTGAAGAAGCTTATGAGGGTGCTAGACAGCTGGCTTCTTGCTATGGAATTTTAGTCGGTATTTCCAGTGGAGCGGCATATATGAGTGCAAAGAAGCTCGCTGAAGAAAACAGGGAAAAGACGGTTGTGGCACTATTAGCTGATACCGGAGAGCGTTATTTGTCAACGGATTTATTTGATTAACTGCAGATTGAAAGATTTGCAGTTTTATTATGTGGAAAAATGGAGCAAAATTTGATAGAATAACAGACATGAAAACATGGAGCGAAGCAGAAAGAAGCATTGTAAAAACATATCGAAAAGAATTATGGGCCCGCTTTGTCCGCGGTATCAGTGAATATGATATGATTCAGGAACATGATGTCATTGCCTGCTGCATTTCCGGGGGAAAAGACAGGATGCTGATGGCTAAGCTGTTTCAGGAATTGAAACGGCATGGCAAACTGGATTTTGATGTAAAATATATTGTCATGGATCCAGGCTACAATGAAGCAAATCTAAAACGTATTCAGGATAATGCGAAAAAACTGGAAATTCCGATTGAAATACATCAGACAAATATTTTTAACTATGTGACAACACTTGAAAAAAATCCTTGTTTCATTTGTGCCAGAATGAGAAGAGGTCATTTATATCGAATAGCGAAAGAATGTGGCTGTAATAAGATAGCACTTGGACATCATTTTGATGATGCCATTGAAACAATTCTTATTGGGATGTTTTATGCCGGTCAATATCAAGCAATGATGCCTAAACTGCATTCTGATAATTTTGAAGGCATGGAACTCATTCGCCCGATGTATTTGATACATGAGCAGGATATCATTCGCTGGTGCAATCATAATGATCTGCATTTTATCCGATGTGCCTGTAAATTCACCAAAGATGATGAAGAAGAGCATTTTTCAAAAAGAAAAGAAATTAAACAACTTATTCAGGAATTAAAGAAAACCAATCCGTATATTGAAAAAAATCTATATCGAAGTTCACAAAATGTCAATATTTCTCAAGTCATCTCTTATTTTGATGATGATGGAAAATATCACTTTTTAGATCACTATGACAAGGAGAAAAAACATGAGTAAATGTCTGGTCTGCAATATCGCAAAAGAAATCATGGAAAAGATGAATGTTCATTATTCTTATATTCATCAAAATGATTTTGATACTGAAATGAAAGATTTGGTTTTAAATGAAAACCATGAAGAGAGTCATCTTTTGTTTGAAGAACCCTTTGTTTATTATTTTGATTACAATGATGAAGAAATGAGTATACTGACTCAGAAATTCAAAGACTTTCATCTGAGTCCCATTTGTGCTGCTTCTACCACCCATAATCTTCTATGGAGTTTTTCCGATCTCATTAAAGAAATCATGAAGGAACATTTGACATTTCAAACAGCCAAACGCTTAAAAGAATTGATCATGGAAATCATGAAACTTCCAGTTAACGAAGATAAAGAAAAGATTGAAAAAGCGTTAATGGAATCCTTTATCATTCTTCAAGGCATGGATGCTGATAAGATGTTAAATCAGATCAAGATTTTAGAACAATTTCAAAAAGCATAAACAAATCAAAACGATTTATACAAAACTAACAAAAAGCAGATAACGATCATCCACATCGTCATCTGCTTATTTTTTTAATCTTCGTCTTCTTCTTCGTTTTTCTTGATTTTGGTGACACGTGCCCATTTAATCTTACGATCATCAGCTTCAAGGATTTCGATCTCAAGATCCTTAAAGTGAATCTTGTCATGAATACCCGGGACTTTTTCATTTATCTCAATGATCCATCCACTTAAAGTGTTGGAATCATAGATATCTTCTTCATACATGCCAAACAATTCAAATACTTCATCAATATTAACAGTACCGTCAATTTTATAAGAGTTTTCATCTAATTGCAGAATTTCTTCAACAACCTCATCATGCTCATCCCAGATTTCACCAACCAGCTCTTCAATGATATCTTCCATGGTAATAATACCGGCTGTTCCTCCAAACTCATCACAGACGATAGCCATATGTACCTTATTTTTCTGCATTTCCTTAAGAGCATCTGAAATACGAGTTGTCAATGGTAAAAAGACAGGCATCTGAAGAATAGATTCAATACTTTGATTCTCATCCAGTTCATAGAAATCACGATGATGAATAAATCCTATAATGTTGTCAATAGTATCACGATAAACAGGAATTCTTGAATAAGGGTTTTCTTTAAAAGTAGCAGCAATTTCTTCACGGCTGTCTTCAATATCAAGAGCTACCATATCTACTCGAGGTGTGTAAATATCAGCAATATCCACATCACTGAATTCAATGGCAGATTGAATCAGTTCACTTTCGTCTTTTTCAATCGTACCTTCCTTTTCAACTTCTTCAATCATGGTAATCAGCTCTTCACCGCTCATTCCTTTACTGTCAGAAGTTTTAAAGATCAGATTAACCAGTTTTTGCCACAGACTAAAAATAAATGTAAAAGGTTTTAAAACTGTTAAAGTAAATTTCAAAACCGGATAGGTTCCCATGGCGAAACTGTCCGCATTGTTTCTTGCGAGTGTTTTAGGTGTGATTTCACCGAATATCAAAACAATGACTGTCATGAAAATGGTCGAAATGGAAGCACCATTTGTGATAAATATTTTTGTAAACAGCACTGTAGAAATAGATGCTGCAAAAATATTGACAAAGTTATTTCCTACAAGAATTCCTGAAATCAGCTGATCAAAATTTTCAGCCAGTTTTAAAACGTTTTCTGCACGTGTATCGCCTCGATTTGCCATCTGTTTCAGACGAATCTTGTTACAGGTTGAATAAGCTGTTTCACAGGCACTGAAAAATGCCGAGAAAAAAACTAAGAAAATGAGTATGAGTCCAAGACTCTGCTCGGGAAGACCTTCCACTACAAATTACCTCCTGTCTGGAATAACCAGAACAATTAATGCACATAATATATCATAATGGATTATAAAAATCAATTTTTTGCGTTACTTTTGAAAAAAACGGTTTCTTTCAAACCGCTTCTATTTATTAATTCGATATTTATCTTCAATTCTTAAATAAATCAGCATCATCCCAAGGATACCAAAAAACAGCATCAAAATGGAAAGAAGCAAAACTGCTTTACGCTGTGGACATAACAAAAATGGAAGACCCAGTATCATGAAATAAAAACTGAAACCGATCCAAAGCTTGCCAACAGCAGCATTATATTTCTTCATATCAGTGACCATGATAGGTGCACAATCATTCGCCCAGAAGCCAACTGGTTTTTTTGCGATGAAACTGTAAAGTCCAATGCTAAAAAAGAAAATACCGCAACAGGACCATATCAAAAATGCAATCATAAATCCTCCAGATATGATTATTATAATAGCAGAGTCCGAATTTTTATCTTACAAAATGGTCATATTGACCATAAAAACTGATTCAGATTACAGGAAAATATCTTCTAATTCTTGAAAAGAATCAATCTTTTTCCAATAGTTTTCTACTGTTCCAAAGCCATAGCTGGCAAAAACCATTGGAATATTGGCGTATTGACAAGCTTCATAATCTTTTAGAGTATCACCAATATAAACTGCTTTTTCATAACCATTTCTTTCCATAATCAGACGAATGTTTTCTCCTTTTGGTTTCAGGGTATGCCCAAATGTTTCATAATCTTTAAAATAAGAACGCATAGGATAATATTCAAACATCGCATCCACATAACCATCTTGAGCATTTGTGACAATCATCAAATCGTATTTTTCTGAAAGTTTTTGGAGTGTTTCCAAGACATGATCATACAAAACAGCTCCATGTTTTGCCAAATAGCGGTTTTCATTATTCATGCATTCCAAGCACAGCTTTAAGCCTTCTTCTTCTGGCAGCCAGGGAAAATAAATCTTGGCGATTTCATCACTTTGAAGACCCATTACCTGATTCATGATTTCCTGATTCAGATGATTCACTCTTCCTGTCGTCTTTTCAATAATTTCATTGCCGGCAGCAATGACCGCATCACTGGCATCCCATAAAGTACCATCCATATCAAAAATAATACAAGTTTTTTCTTTCATAAGCTCCTCCTAATGAATAAATGTCAGATCTTTTGCCCAAAAACCTTTCTGAATTCTTTTCAGACCGAGAATAAAACGGACGATCTGTTCTGATTGAGATAATAAATATACAAGTGCTACACTTTTCATACCAAATACATAAATGCCAAGATAAGCTAGCGGAACTGCTACTCCAAATAACAATCCGCTGTCCAGAAAAGAAATAATCTTAGAATCTCCTCCACTTCTTAAAATTGAGAAGATGGTGAAATTAAAACATCTGAAACAGATACGGAAAGCAAAAACAGCACATACATAGGGTATCAAAGCTAAAACAGCTTCGCTTTGAATATGATAAATTTGAATAATCAAAGGTGAGCCGGTTAACAGAAACAAAAACAACAGAATTGATAAAACCACAGTCAGTGTCAAAACAGAGCGGC
>CAMEIZ010000119.1 GCA_945919165.1 uncultured Traorella sp. | reverse complement strand
AATCCCATACGGGCTAAATTGGCCATGCAGATGAACAATCGCGATCATCGCAAGATCACAGTCATAGATAACAAAGTTGGATTTACCGGGGGCATTAATCTGGCTGATGAATATATGAATGCCAAAGAAGTTTATGGGCATTGGAGAGATCAGGGGATAATGATTCAAGGAGAAGCTGTTAGTTCATTAACTTTTATGTTTCTTCAGTTTTGGGATTATGGTGAATCAGAGAAAAGCAATTATTTGGATTTCATGGAGAAATTTGCGGATGAGAATGATGGATATGTCGTTCCTTTCAGTGATTCGCCAACAGATGATGAAAGTGTCGGACAGAATTCACATTTGAATATTGTACATAGTGCCAAAAAGTATATTTATATTCAGACACCTTATCTGATTTTGGATAATGTGATGCAAGATGGACTTGTTTTAGCTGCCAAAAATGGTGTGGATGTTCGTATTATGGTACCGGGTATTCCTGATAAAAAAATGGTGAATCAAGTAACAAAGTCCAATTATTTACGGCTTTTGGAAAGCGGTGTAAAGATTTATGAGTATACACCTGGATTTGTTCATGCGAAAACAATTGTAAGTGATGATGAATTTGGCGTCATCGGCAGTATAAATTTTGATTATCGAAGTTATTTTCTTCATTTTGAATGTGGTATCTGGATGTATCGCTGCAGTGCTATTCAGAAATGTCGGGATGATTTCTTAAAAACTTTAGATGAATGCAGGGAAATCACTTATGAAGAGTATATGAAAACAAATGCTTTGGTGCGTTTGATGCGTTCCATTCTAAATTTGTTTTCACCATTATTATAGGAGGAAGTTATGAGTAAGATTGGTTTGATTTGTGAGGGCGGAGGAACGAAAGCAGCCTATACGGCCGGTGTATTGGAATGCTTTTTAGATCAGGGAATTGAATTTCCTTATACAGCAGGTATTAGTGCGGGTGCTTTTATTCTGACGGGATTTGTTTCAAAACAGAAGGATCGTCTACGTATCACAGGTATTGAAGCAACAAATCGTAAAGAAGCAGTAGGATTTTATCCGATGCTTCATGAAAAAGCTGTTTTTGGTATTCAGTCAACATATGATTATGTGGAAGAAAAGGCAAAGCTTGATTTTTCAGCATTTAAAAACAGTCCAACTGAGCTGGAAATGGGTCTTTACAATATTGAAAATGGTGCGATTGAATATTTTAATAAAAGTCAGTATACAGAAGATGGTGCTGTTGTGAAAGCAGCCTGTTCACTTTTAATGTTGACCCACCCTGTTGTGATTCAGGGTCGACGATATATGGATGGCGGTCTGATTGATATGATTCCAATTGAACAGGCAGTGAAACAGGGATGTGATAAAGTGATCTTCATCTCCACAAAAGAGGCTAACTATGTTCGTAAGCCGGCTCCAAACTGGCAGCTGACACTTGCGAATATGATTTATCGTAAAGAAAAATATGTTGTTGAAGATTTGAAAAAACGTCATATCAATTATCAAAAGCAATGGCAGATGGTAAAAGATTTAGAAAAGGAAGGAAAAGCTTTGATACTTCGTCCTAGCTGTGATATGGGAATTACCCGTTATACAACTGATCACGAAAAAATATCAAAATGGTATGAACTGGGAGTTTCTGATACTTTAAATATGATCGATGAAATCAAAGCCTTTATGGAGAATTAAATGAGAAATAAGAAACTAAAGAAAATGGTGATATGTGCAATGGGTATTGCAGTTGTCTTCTGTGCAACCATGCTGATAAAGATACCCAATGCACTGGATGGTTATTTTAACTTGGGGGATGGCTGTATTTTGCTTTTCGCAAGTGTGCTTGATCCTTTAGGGGGATTTTTAGTTGGAGGAGTTGGAAGTGCCATGGCGGATCTGGCTGGAGGCTATGCGCATTATGTTTTACCAACTTTACTGATTAAAGGATTGGAAGGTTTGTTTGTCAGCTGGATGTTTCAGCGATATGGATCAAAATATAAACTAATCACTTATCTGATTGCCAGTATCTGGATGGTATTTGGCTATTTTCTGGCAAAATGGTATGTGAAAGCTTCTCTTGAGGCTGCACTGTTAGGTATGCCGGAAAATATTCTTCAGTCAGGAGTGGGGATGATGATTGCTTATCTTTTGGAACCAACCATTCGAAAACTGAATAAAATGTAAAGCAGGAAGATGATTTCTGCTTTTTCTTTTTACATGAGATTTACAAGGAGTTGCTTACACTTTTACCCTTGACCTTTATAATAAGGGCGTAGTTAAAAAAGGAGAGATATAACTATGAAAAAACTTATTAAAGGTCTTACAGCAGTTAGTTTGATGCTGATGATGGCTGCTTGTGGAAAACAAGATGATTCGATTCATGTATTGACACGTGAAGCTGGAAGCGGAACAAGAGGAGCTTTCATTGAATTATTTGGAATTGAACAAAAAAATGATGCGGGTGAAAAGGTCGATCTGACTATTGAAAAAGCAGAAGAAACAAACTCTACATCAGTAATGATCACTACCGTAGAAAATGATGTGAATGCTATTGGATATATTTCTTTAGGAGCTTTAAATGATCAAGTAAAAGCATTAAAGATTGATGGCAATGTTGCAACAGTTGAAAATGTGAAAAATGGAACTTATAAAGTTTCTCGTCCATTTAATATTGTGACAAAAGAAGGCTTAAGTGAAGTTGCTGCCGATTTTATAAAGTTTATTATGAGTGCTCAGGGACAAGCTGTTGTTGAAGAGAATGGATATGTTTCTGAAGGAAATCAAGGAAATTACACACCAAGCGGTTTAAATGGTAAAGTGATAGTAAGTGGTTCCAGCTCGGTTACACCACTCATGCAGAAACTGCAGGAAGCTTATATGGCGCTTAATAGCGGAGTTACCATTGAAGTTCAGCAGTTTGATTCTACTACCGGAGTGACAAATACCATTGATGGTCTGTGTGATATCGGTATGGCAAGCCGTGAATTAAAAGACAGTGAAACTGCAAAGGGTGTTGTTTCGACAACAATCGCTAAGGATGGTATTGCTGTTATCGTCAATCTGGAAAATGACTTAGATGGATTAACTTCTCAACAGGTTTATGATATTTTCACTGGTGCAATTACTTCTTTCTCGGAAGTGAAATAATATGAATCGATTCAAAGAAAAAGGGGCAAAGTGGCTGTTTACAGCCGCTGCCTCTACTTCTATTTTATTTGTCATTCTGATTTGTGCATTTTTATTTGTGAATGGTTTTGACACAATAGGAAAAATTGGTGTAGTTGACTTTATTTTTGGAACTCAGTGGAAACCATTGAATAACTTGTTTGGAATTCTTCCGATGATTTTAGGAAGTATTGAAGTTACAGCTCTGGCTTTTATTTTTGGAGTTCCTACAGGAATTCTTTGTGCCGTTTTTCTGTTGTTTTTCTGTCCAAAGAAAATCTATCCAAAGATGAAATCGGTGATTGATCTTTTAGCGGGTATTCCTTCCATTGTTTATGGCTTTTTTGGTTTAGTGTGTATTGTCCCTTTATTTCGAGATTTATTTGGCGGAAGTGGAAAAAGTATTTTCACAGCCGGCTTTCTGTTAGGGATTATGATTCTGCCAACCATTGTGTCAGTATCAGAATCTTCTTTAAAAGCGGTAGATAAAAGCTATTATGAAGGTGCGTTGGCATTAGGAGCTACCCATGAACGCAGTGTTTTCTTTGCATTGCTGCCAGCAGCTAAATCAGGAATTATTGCCGGTGTGATTTTAGGTTTGGGAAGAGCTATTGGAGAAACGATGGCAGTCAGTTATGTAATTGGAAATCAGTCCCTTTTGCCTCTTAATATTTTTGAAGGCGGCAGGACACTGACAACTAATATCGTATTGGAAATGGGTTATGCGACTGATTTACATCGAATGGCTTTGATTGCGACAGCAACCATCTTATTTATTTTTATTCTGTTAATTAATCTGGCATTTGCCTTTTTAAAAAGGAGGCTGAAATAAATGGAGGATCTTACAAAAATCAGAAAAGATAAAACATCTGTTGTATTGAATGTTCTGACCAAGATCAGTGCTTTTATAACAATGAGTGTTTTAATCATTATGATTGCGTATATTCTGATCAAAGGAATTCCCAATCTGACACCAGATCAGTTTTCACTCAAATATACCACAGATAATGTTTCAATGGTTCCGGCATTGATCAATACCCTCTTATTTACGTTTCTTTCTTTACTCATTGCTTTGCCTTTAGGAATTGGAAGTGCTATTTATCTGGTTGAATATGCGAAAAAAGGAAGTCGTTTTGTGGAGGCAGTTCGTCTTACGACAGAAACCTTAAGCGGTATTCCTTCTATTATTTATGGTTTATTTGGTATGCTTTTCTTTGTCCTTTATCTGAAATTAAATTATTCTTTGATTTCAGGGGTGATTACCCTTTCTATCATGATTTTACCTTTAATCATGAGAACAACGGAAGAAGCCTTAAAAGCTGTTCCAGATTCTTATCGTGAAGGGAGCTATGGATTAGGTGCAGGAAAAGTAAGAACGATTTTTAAAATTGTTTTACCAAGTGCTCTTCCCGGTATACTCAATGGGGTGATTTTAAGCATTGGACGTATTGTTGGAGAAAGTGCTGCTTTGATCTATACAGCTGGAACGCTTCCTAATATTGCTTTGAATGTTACTAAAAGCGGAAGAAGTCTGGCTGTTCATATGTATGCGTTATTATGTGAAGGACTTTATATGGATCAGGCTTATGCGACAGCTGTCATTTTATTAATTTTAGTTATAGGTATCAATATGCTCTCAAATAAAATTGCCAAAAAGATAGGAGAGAAAGTATGAGTAAGATAAGTGTAAAGAATCTAAATCTCTGGTACGGTGATTTTCAGGCTTTAAAAAATATCAATATGGAAATTGAAAAGAATCAGGTTACAGCTTTTATTGGGCCAAGCGGCTGCGGTAAATCAACATTTCTCAAATGTCTGAATCGCATGAATGATCTTGTAGAAGGTTGTCATATTGAAGGAGAAATTGTTTTGGATGGCATCAATATTAATTCAAAAATTGATGTTAATCTTTTGCGAAAAAAAGTTGGAATGGTTTTCCAAAAACCCAATCCATTTCCAATGAGCATTTATGAAAACATTGCATTTGGTCCAAAAACACATGGTATAAAAGATAAAAAAGAATTGGATCAGATTATTGAAAAAGCATTAAGAGGTGCCGCTCTTTGGGATGAAGTCCATGATCGACTTCATAAAAGTGCTCTTTCCCTGTCAGGGGGACAACAACAGCGTTTATGCATTGCCAGGGCTTTAGCAGTTGATCCGGACGTGCTTTTGATGGATGAACCTACCAGTGCACTGGATCCGATTTCTACAAGTAAGAT
>CAMEIZ010000118.1 GCA_945919165.1 uncultured Traorella sp. | reverse complement strand
ACTCCTGACCCCCTGCTTGCAAAGCAGGTGCTCTCCCAGCTGAGCTATAACCCCATATATTACAATTCAATGAGAACAGTTCTCATAATGGAAATCAGTGGGCCTGAATGGACTTGAACCAACGACCTCACCCTTATCAGGGGTGCGCTCTAACCACCTGAGCTACAGGCCCGTTTCATCGTTTGCTTTGATATAATACCACTACATACACGACATGTCAACTTTTTTTTGAAAAAAATTTAATTTTTTTTTGAGTTTTTGAAATGGATAAGTAAAATCACTTTTTTTAATGACTCTAAAGATTTATTTTGTGTATTTGATTAACAGCATACATGATGGCAATCATAGTTTTGCTGTCCTGTATAGTACCATTCAATACAGCTTCATAGGCATCATCTAAACTCATCCAGATACATTCAATATTTTCATCTTCATCCATAGCTTTTGGCTGATCAAGTTTTTGAAGTTGATTAGCTTCATAGATATGAAGTACTTCACTGCAGAAACCGGGTGTTGGAAAAAAAGTAAAGATTTTTTCCATTCTGTCTGTTCGATAACCGGTTTCTTCTTCTAATTCACGAAGAGCACAAGTTTTTAATTCTTCATTTGGTTCAATTTTTCCCGCAGGTATTTCTAAGGTATCCTGTTGAATTACATAGCGATATTGACGAACCAGAAGAATTTTGTTGTTTTGTATTGCCAATATGGCTACGCCGCCAGGTGCGCTGACACATTCTCTTGTACTTTCAAGACCGTTTTCACATAAAACCTGATCCTTTGTCACACGAATCACTCGGCCTTCATAAATGTTTTCACTCGTTATTTTTTTTCCATATGATTCACCCTTTTCATTATATCAGAAATTGCTTGACTATAAAAAAGAATATGCTATTCTAGTAACATTAGGGAGAATTGTATGAACAAATATTTTGGAAATAAAACCTTTAATTTCATGGTGTTGAGTGTTGCCATACCGATTATGTTACAAAATCTTGTGACAACATCTGTCAGCTTGGTTGACTCACTTATGGTAGGTCAGTTAGGCGATGCAGCAATTGGCGGTGTTGCAGCAGTGAATCGTTTTTTCATGATTATGAATTTTGGTACCTTTGGTGTTGTCAATGCAGCTGGTATTTTTATTGCTCAATACTTTGGTGCAAAAAATGAAGAACGTATGAAGGAGTCCTTTCGTTTTTCAATATGGGGAGCTTATGTCATTATTCTTCCGTTTTTTCTTATAGCGCTTTTTTTTCCAAGGGAAATTCTTCATTTCTTTACACAGGATGAAATTTTGATTGAAACGGGGGCTTTATATCTTCGCTATGCTTGTTATACCTTTTTGCCTTTGGGCTGTTCGATTGCTGTTTCATGTGCAATGCGCTGTATCGGTGAAGCTAAGATTCCGTTGTTTATTAGTGTTATTAGTGTTTTAACAAATACTTTTTTTAATTATTGTTTGATTTTTGGCCATTTTGGTTTTCCTTGTCTGGGTGTGGTTGGCGCTGCTCTTGCGACCTTAATTGCTCGTCTTTTAGAACTTTTGCTTTTATTAACAGCTTTAAAAATTGGGGATTTTCCTTTTAAATCCAAGATCACTCAGCTGCATCACATTCCATTTTCTTTAATCAAACAGATTACGTATAAAGCAGCTCCGCTTTGTTTGAATGAAATTCTGTGGTCAGCAGGGAATGCCATGATTTTAAAATTATATGGAACACGAGGAAGTCATGTTTTAAGCGGCTATGCGATTACAACCACGACAACGGATATTTTCTTTACCTTGTTCTCTGGCATGGCAGTAGCAACAACGGTTATGGTCAGTCAGCCTTTGGGTGCCAATCAGCTTGAAAAGGCGAAAGAAAATGGATATCATATGATAGGATTTTCAATCAGTGTGGCTGTTATGTTTGCCGTTTTGATGTTTGGTATGAGCTTTATAGTTCCTTATTTATACAGCTCTGCCAGCAGTGATGTACTTCTAGTGGCACAGAAAATGATCCATGTACAGGCGTTATGTTTTATTCTTTATACGATCAATACCCAGAATTATTTTATTGTTCGAGCGGGAGGAGATACCAAATCTACTTTGATCATGGATAGCTGTTTTATGTGGGTATGTAATATTCCTCTTTTAGCTATAATAGCTTATTTCACGCAGATTGATATTTTTCTGATGTATCTGATTGGGCAATCCTGTGAGCTTTTTAAAATGATTTTATCAACAAGTCTGTTAAGAAAAGAAAAATGGGTAGTTAATTTGACTTCATAAGATTGAAAGAGTGACTTTCAGTCTTTTTTTTCTTGAAACTGTTTTTTTCATTTGATAGTATTAAATTGATCAAAATAAGAATTTATAAGGAGTGGTGATATGAGAAAAGCTGGAATTTTACTGGCTGTTTCGTCTTTGCCAAGTGATTATGGTGTTGGCGATTTTGGTAACAGCTGTTTTCGTTTTATCGACGATTTAAAAAAAGCCGGTTGCAGCCTGTGGCAGATCCTTCCGTTAAATCCTTTGGGGTATGGAAACAGTCCTTATCAGGCATATTCATCAAAAGCCATGGATGATTTATATATCAGTCTTGATGAACTTTTAAAAAAAGGATTGATCAAAAAAACTAAAAAGTTCAATGCCAATAAATGCCATGTAGACTATGAAGAAGTAAGAAAATATAAGCAGGCATATTATTTGGAGGCTTTTGAAAATTTTCAGCCGGATCAGGAGTATGAGAAATTTATCCAGCAGGAATGGGTATATCGTTATGCGGTTTTTTTGACGCTGAAGAAATACAATGGGATGAAAATCTGGAATGAATGGCCAGAGGATCAGAAAAACTGGATCAAAAATCATGAATATGATCTAGGTCCTCATGAAACAGGTATTCAATATGAAATGTTTATTCAGTATACGCTTTATCAGCAATGGATGAAGGTAAAACGTTATGCGAATGAAAACGGTATTGAAATCATTGGTGATTTGCCGTTTTATGTAGGAATTGACAGTGAGGATGTCTGGTCCAATCAAAAAGCTTTTTTACTGGATGATCAAGGCCGTCCAAGCTTTATTGCAGGAGTACCGCCTGATTATTTCTCAGAAACCGGACAAAGATGGGGAAATCCTCTTTATGACTGGGATTATTTAAGAGAAAATGATTTTGATTTCTGGTATGATCGACTGAATTATAATGCTGTTTTATTTGATTTGATTCGCATTGATCATTTCAGGGCATTTGATACATATTGGAAGATACCGGCTTCATGTCCGACAGCTATTGAGGGTGAATGGGTGGAAGCTTATGGCTATGAATTGTTTGATCTTCTTTTGGAAAAAATTCACGGATTAAACATAATTGCAGAGGATCTGGGTGATTTACGCTTAGAAGTGCTGAAACTAAGAGATCACTATCATTTCCCGGGAATGAAAGTTGCTCAGTTTACTTTTAATCCATATACACCTTATGCCAATGATGAAGAAAATATGGTAGCTTTTACAGGCACGCATGACAATCCTTTGACGCGTACCTGGTTTACCTCTCAGAGCTATGCTTTTAAGAGAAGAACAAAGACCTTCTTTTCAACAGCAGGATATGATCAGGATACCATTACAGATCAGTTTATCGCTTATGTGTTGAATTCAAGAGCAAAGTATGCTATTTTCCCGATGCAGGATTTTCTCAATTTGGACAATCGTTCCAGAATGAATACACCAGGTACAACAGATCAGAGAAACTGGCGATGGAAAATGTCGGATTTCAAAAAATTTGAAAAAAAGCTGGATGATTTAAATAAATGGATAAAAGAAGCAAAAAGATAGGTTTGACCTATCTTTTCTATTCGTTATATGTCATAATAATATGGGAGAGATAAGATGCAGATATTCATTATAATTTATGGAATTTGTTTTGGTTTACTGATGGCAGCCAGCTATCGTAAAAAATCAAGAAAGTATTATTTGATCATAAAATCAATCACTAGCTTTATTTTTGTATTAATGGCTTATATCACTATGAAAGATCAGATGGAATGGATTTGGATGATAGCTTTCATCTTCTGCTTTTTGGGAGATGTTTTGTTAGGTATGGTTGAGAAAAAAGAAGATTCTTCTATGTTTGTGCTGGGGTTGGCATCCTTTGTATCAGGGCATTTGTTTTTTATTATTCAAATGAGTCGGATTACACAGTTTGAATTAATTGATCTTCTATTGCCAATGGTCATGTGTTTTGTTGCTTCTAAGCTGATCCAGCTTCCTAAATTTCATATAGGCAATCATAAGAGACCGATTTTGGTTTATTCGATCATTATTACTCTTTTATGTGTTAAAGGAGTAGATATGGCTTTTTTTGATTTATCTTATAAATGGCTTATGGTGGGCTGTTTTAGTTTTCTGATTTCTGATTTTATATTGTTGTTTTTATATTTTTACGAAGATAAACATAAGCTGCTGAAATTTTTTAATCTGTTCACGTATTATTTTGCTGTATTATTATTAAGTATGACTACATTTTAGAAAACAAAAAAGATCGTTTTGATCTTTTTTGTTTAGTCAATAGGAAGACTAGATAAATTACATATAAATCTTAACAGTTTTTCATTAGTTTACCACTGTTATGACAGAAGTGTCACTTTTTTTTATAGCTTTTAAACACTCTTTTTTTTAATTGAAAAATGAGTTATAATAGACTGCATATGGGGGATGTTATGAAGAAAAAACTGATCAATATTTTATTCAGCAAAATGATGATTGTAGCTTATGTTATCTTGTTTGAAATATTTCTTTTGTTTTTGGTGCTGTCATTTTTGTCTTCGATTTCCCAGACAATAGCAACACTGTTAAAAATCACCAGTGTGTTAATGGTTATCTATATTTATAACAATAATGATAATCCCACATATAAACTAGCATGGACATCCATCATTCTGGTGGCACCGACATTTGGTGGGATTCTTTATTTATTGTTTGGAGGACAGAAAGTTCCCCGCGAACTGAGAAGGATCATCACTGCTTCAAATGAGCTTCGTTATGATTTTATGAAACAGGAAGAAACGCTGATGAATGAACTCAAGGATGAGAACATTGAAGCGTATAAGCAGGCAAATTATTTGATGCGATATGCCGGATATCCCTGCTTTAAAAATACAAAAAGTGTTTTTATTGCGGATGGTCAGCAATACTATGAATTGTTGATGAGAGAGATTCAAAAGGCAGAGAAATTTGTATTTTTGGAGTATTTTATCCTTGAAGAAGGAAAAATGCTGAATGACATCCTTGATCTGTTAACTGAAAAAGTAAAAGCGGGAGTCGATGTTCGCATATTATACGATGATGCCGGATGTATGCCAAAGCTGCCTGAAAACTATGATGAGAAAATCAGAAGTATGGGCATTTGCTGTAAGGTATTTAATC
>CAMEIZ010000117.1 GCA_945919165.1 uncultured Traorella sp. | reverse complement strand
AGGATTAACGCCCTCATGTTCTTTTAAATAAGCAATCGTTTTTGCTGTGATTTCTTTGACAGTACCCTGCCAACCGGCATGAATAGCACAAACAAGTTCCAAAACCGGATCAGCGATCAGAACAGGGACACAATCAGCATGAAAAACACCTAAACAAATGCCTTTTTCTTTGGTATAGAGTGCATCGGTATCATCAATTGCGCTCTCATAGTCAAAAACACCTTTGCCGGCATCAGCGCGCGTAACTTTTACGACATGATCTGAGTGCGTCTGCTTGGCAAAAACACAGTTGTTCAAATCAATATTCAAATCTTTTGAAAAACGTTTTCTGTTAATTAAGACAGCATCCTTAGATTTACAGGCGTGTAATGCCATATTAAAAGCCTCCGGCTGGCTTATTGTTTTCAGTGTTGTACCGGCAATATACTGTTGATTGTCACGTACTAATATATATTTTTTCATAATTGTCCTTCTTTCATTAATTCATTATATGAATGATTGAGATTACGTACCTCATCGTTATTTTTATTATACTGTATTTACCTGAAAATGCAAATACAATGATTATCATTCCAATTGCAATATTGTTAAAATCAAAGTAAAATAAAACTATGAAAACACATGCATTTCGTTTGACATACGGATCAGATCTGAAAAAATCAATTGAGAATTATATTACTGTTCACAACATTCAGGCAGGTTTTGTAGGCTGTTGTGTTGGTTGTCTGTATGAATGTACTTTTCGTCTTGCAGATGGTCATTCGCTTTATCATCAGAAAGACCGCTTTGAAATAGTATCCTTATGTGGGACACTTTCCAAAGACGGAGTTCATCTTCACCTTTCACTCAGTGATGAAAATGGGCATACTATAGGCGGACATTTAATGGAAGGCTGTTTGGTTAATACAACAGCGGAAATAGTTTTGATAGAACTGCTAGATCAAGTATTTACAAGAGAGTATGATGAATCAACAGGATATGATGAAATCATCATGAAAGCAAAAGAGTAGTCAAATTAAAAAGATGTGATATACTTGAATTAAGAAAAGGAAGGTAATCAATTATGCGTATCGTAAACAAAGAAGAATTTGAATCTATCAAGAATCAAGGTGTCTTATTAGTTGATTTCTTTGCAGACTGGTGCGGACCATGTAAGATGATCGCCCCTGTGCTGGAAGAGTTATCAATGGAATATGAAGGTAAGCTGAATATCGTAAAAGTAAATGTTGATCAGGAAAATGCTCTGGCAGGAGAATACGGTGTTATGTCTATTCCAAATCTGATTCTGTTTAAAGATGGAAAGATTGTTAAACAGGTTGTTGGATATCAGCCAAAAGCAGCATTAAAAGCATTGTTAGAAGAAGTGCTGTAATCTAAGCCCGAAATAAACTTTCGGGTTTTTATTTTGTCTGAATGTGGTAAAATAATGTGGGTGAAAGTGAATGTTGATAAGTGCAAGTGAAATAACAAAATTTAATAATGAAAAGTGTATCTTGGATCATGTATCTTTTTCAATTGAAGAAAATGATAAGATTGCGTTAATTGGAGTAAATGGTACCGGGAAAAGCACTTTTTTAAAAATACTCGCCGGAATTGAAACTTATGAAGGGAAAATGATTAAGAAAAACGGCTTAAGAATTTCTTATTTGGCGCAAACGGATCAATTTGATGAGAGTCATACCATTATGGAAGCAGTATCAGCACATGTTGATGCTTTAAAAGAATTTGAAGCAAAAAGTATTCTGACCAAATTAAAAATGGATGACTTTGATAAAGTAATCAGTACATGTTCCGGAGGACAGAGAAAAAGAGTGGCATTGGCGATTGCTTTGCTTCAACCTTGTGATCTGTTAATTTTAGATGAACCAACCAATCATTTGGACAGTGACATGATAGAATGGCTGGAAAAATATCTGATAAAAATGAACAAGGCTTTGCTGATGGTGACCCATGATCGTTATTTTTTGGAAAGAATTACACATAAGATTTTGGAAATCGATCGTACGAAGATTTATGAATATCAAGCGAATTATTCCGCTTTTTTACAGCTGAAAGAAGAAAGAGAACAGCAGGCATTAGCAAATGAACGCAAACGAAATGCTTTTTTAAGAACAGAACTGGAATGGATTCGTTCCAATGCACAAGCCAGAAGCACCAAAAGCAAAGAAAGAATTGCCCGCTTTGAAAAACTCTCAAGTATTGAAAAAATTAAAAGTGAAGGCAGTGTGGACATGATTTCTCTTTCAACTCGTTTGGGTAAGAAAACCATTGAGATGATTGATTTAAGCATGTCTATGAATCAACATGAGTTGTTTTCGGATTTCAGTTATCACTTAAAGCGGAATGACAGAATTGGAATTGTCGGTGAAAATGGTTGTGGCAAGAGTACGCTCTTAAATTTAATTGCTGGTGATTTACTGCCAGACAGCGGTAAGATTGAAATAGGTGAAACTGTCAAAATCGGCTATTTCCGTCAGCATAGTACAGTTTTGGATGCTGATATGATTGTCAAAGATTTCATTCTTTCGATTTGCAGTGAATTAAAAACCAATGAAGGAGTATTAAGTGCGAAAACAATGATGGAACGTTTTCTATTTGATTCTCATCTGCAATATAGCCGAATTGGTTATTTAAGCGGTGGGGAGCAGAGACGTCTTTATCTGCTTTCAATTTTAATGACAGCCCCTAATGTTTTACTCTTAGATGAACCGACCAATGATTTAGATATTACAACTCTGAATATATTGGAAGATTACCTGGATCATTTTGATGGTGCAGTTATGGTTGTTTCTCACGATCGTTATTTTCTAGACCGCTGCTGTGATTATACACTGGCATTTGAAAACAAAAAAATCAATTATTATAGCGGCAGCTACAGTGATTATGAAGAAAAACGTCAGAAAAATGAACTAGAAGAGAAAAAAACAACGCTGAGCTATTCAGAAATCAAAAAACAGAAACGACTCATGCAGCCTTATCTTTCTTCAAAAGATAAAAAAGAACTGGAAAACATGGAAAGTGTGATTACAGAACTGGAAGATAAAATTAAAAAGATTGATGAAGAAATGAGTCAGACGAGTGATTATGAAAAAATAAATGAGCTTTCAAAGCAAAGAAGTGAAACAGAAATGCTGATTGAAGAAAAAAATGAGCGATGGATAGAGCTTTTGGAGATTGAAGAACAGATTTTAAAAATGAAAAATATGTAAGATTAGGATAAAAACGGCAAAAGCCGTTTTTATTATGAAATCAAGTTTAAAATATTAAACAATTTGTTTAAAATAGTGTTGCAATTTGTCATAAATTCTGTATAATAACATTGTTCGAAAAAGAGAACAATTTGTTTAGTATAACTAAACAAGGAGGGCGTATGGATATAGGAGCGAAGATCAAAAGGCTAAGAATGAAAAATGCGCTGACACTTGAAGAACTAGCAAGCAGAAGTGAACTGACAAAAGGTTTTTTGAGTCAGGTAGAGCGAAATCTGACTTCTCCCTCAATTGCCACATTAAATGATATTCTGGAAGCTTTGGGGACAACATTGTCCAGTTTCTTTCAGGAAGAAAAGGAAGAAAAAAGTGTCTTTACCAAAGAGGATTATTTTGTGGATGAAAGGGAAGGCTGTATTGTGAACTGGATTGTACCCAATGCACAGAAAAATGAGATGGAGCCTATTTTGTTGGAGATTGAAGTCGGTGGTGAAAGCATGACTTTAGAACCACATGACGGTGAGGAATTCGGCTATGTTCTCAGCGGAAGAGTTGTTTTGGTCGATGGTGATAAGAAGACAACGATTCGCAAAGGGGAAACCTTTTATATCAAGGGAGTTAATGCCCATTATTTAAAAAATGAAAGTCAGGCGGCTGCAAAAGTACTGTGGATTACCACGCCGCCATTATTTTAGGAGGTAAAATATGAAACCATTGATTCAATTTAAGAATATTGTGAAAGAATTCGATGGAGTGATTGTTTTGAAGGGGATCAATCTGGACATTTATGAAAACGAATTCGTTACCTTATTAGGACCAAGCGGATGCGGAAAAACAACGCTTTTAAGGATCTTAGGGGGCTTTTTGGATCAGACTCAGGGACAGGTTTTCTTTGATGGAGTGGAAATTTCCAATGTTCCTGCTTATCAGCGTGAAGTGAATACAGTATTTCAGAAATATGCGCTTTTTCCGCATATGGATGTTTTTGATAATGTAGCTTTTGGATTAAAAATTAAAAAAATCAGTAAGGATATTATTGAACAGAAAGTAAATCGAATGCTGAAACTGGTGAATCTGGAAGAATATGCTCATCGTAATGTTACGGAAATGAGCGGTGGTCAGCAGCAGCGTGTGGCTATTGCCAGAGCTTTGGTCAACGAACCAAAAGTATTGCTTCTGGATGAACCATTAGGAGCTCTTGATTTAAAACTGAGAAAAGAAATGCAGAAGGAGCTGAAACGTATTCAGCAGGAAGTCGGTATTACCTTTATTTTTGTTACTCATGATCAGGAAGAAGCGTTGACGATGTCAGATAAGATTGTGGTAATGAAAGAGGGAGAAATTCAGCAGGTTGGTTCACCAACAGATATATATAATGAGCCTGTCAATGAATATGTGGCTAATTTTATTGGTGAAAGTAATATTATTGAAGGTGTGATGCTGAAGGATTATCAGGTCATGTTTGAAGATAAAAAATTTGAATGTGTTGACTTTGGATTTAAAGAAAATGAAAAAGTTGACGTCGTTATTCGTCCGGAGGATCTTGATATTGTTCCTAAATCAAAAGGAAAGCTGAAAGGAATTGTTAAATCAGTACTTTTCAAAGGTGTTCATTATGAAATCATGGTAGAAACAAGACCTGGAACCAGTATTACGGTTACGATGGATGTCAAGGATGATAAACCGGTAGTCAATGAAAGTGCCAAAGAATTGATGAGTGCCAATCCTTTCAACTTGGATATTGAAGATGTGAAGGAATTAACGGATACGGAAATTATTGCCCGTGCGGATGCTCAGGCATGGAGTCAGGAAACAGAAGAATTGATTTCGATTGTCAAGGTTACTCATGACATCCAACCGAAAAAAGGAACTTATCCGGTTACTTTTGTGACAGCTGCTGGTACAAGTTGTACAGTGAACATGATTGTCAAAGATCAAAACCGTGTTGTATCAAAAGAATATGGTGAAGAGATTTTCGCTGAGAATTTCTTTAAGAAAGTAGATGAAATTCAAGATTCTGTAGCGTTAGATACAGATCTGAAGATTTGGGCCAATGCTCAGGCATGGGATCTGGATGAAGATATCCCAGTTGAAATTACGACTGTGGATTATGATTTTGATCCTGAAACAATTAAGGAAGGGATTTATAAAGTTGTTTTCTCTACAGAAGGTAGAGAATTTAAAATTCATACTACAGATTTTATTGAAGAAGGACAAGAGGTCGGTTTA
>CAMEIZ010000116.1 GCA_945919165.1 uncultured Traorella sp. | reverse complement strand
GAAGTTGCTCTTTTTCAGCCTAATCTTTGTATCATAATCATAAAAGAGCTTCAAAGCATGAACTTATCAAAATATAAAGACAGTATGGCTTTATTAATTCAAAAGGATATGAATGAATTACTGAAGGTGGTGGAGTTGACATGAGTAAGTATGACCCATTATGGAATTGGATAAAAGAAAATGGTACTGACAGCTTTCAATTGACCTATGCAGAGATTGAAAGAATTATTGGTTTTTCTTTAGATCATTCTTTTCTGACATATAAGAAAGAGCTTTTGGAGTATGGCTTCAAGGTTGATAAGATTTCAATGAAAAAGAAGACTGTGACTTTCAAGAAGTTGACCGATATCATTCAATAAAATTTATGAACATGAGGAATTTGAATATAGTTAGGAGTAGAGATATGGAATTACAAGATGTTTTACAATCTAGAAGAAGTATTCGAAAGTATACACAAGAAGCTGTATCAAAAGAAGAAATTGATATTTTGATGCATGCAGCAATGTCAGGACCCAGTGCCTGTAATAAGATGCCTTGGGAGTTTTATGTGATTCGCAATCAAGAAGTACTTGAAAAGCTGCGAAATGCTACCAGGTATTCAAATATAGATGCTCCTTTGGCAATTGTGGTGTGCGGAAATCTTTCAAAAGCATTGCCTTTGCAGCTTGCTCCGTTCTGGATACAAGATTGCAGTGCGGCAACAGAGAATATCCTGTTAGCAGCGACAGATTTGGGATTAGGAAGTGTATGGTGCGGAATTCATCCGCAGAAAAGAGCTGAAAAGAAAGTCAGTGAAGCTTTGGGCTTAACAGAAAAACAAATACCTCTCAATATTATCTATATAGGACATCCTGATCAAGTTCAAGCTCCTAGAGACCAGTATAAAGAATCCTGTATTCATTATATTTGAGTTAGATTAAATGACTTAAGGAGGGATGATGGTATGAATCATAAGAAGATGACAGCAATTTTTTATGCCTTGTTGGCGGCTCTTCTTTATTCATTCAATGTACCGTTTTCAAAATGCTTGTTAAATGATATATCGGCTTTCTTTATGGCGGGTATTCTTTATTTAGGAGCCGGAATAGGTGTAGGGATCATGTATGTTTTTCATTGGAAAAAAGAAAATCAAGAAGAACGATTAAAGAAAAAGGATTTACCTTATACAATAGGAATGGTTTTATTGGATATTCTGGCACCGATCTTTTTGATGATCGGAATTCATATAGGCAGTGCATCGAATGCTTCTCTTCTTGGAAATTTTGAAATTGTGGCAACATCTTTCAATGCATTACTAATATTTCATGAAACGGTTTCTGTTAAACTTTGGATGGCAATTGGATTTATCACCTTATCTAGTATTCTTTTATCTTTTGATGGAAGTAATGGTTTTCAATTTTCCTATGGATCTTGTTTTGTTTTGTTGGCTACTTTATGCTGGGGGCTTGAAAATAACTGTACACGAAATATTTCAGATAAAAGTACTTATCAGATTGTCACAATTAAAGGACTTTGTTCTGGCTTGGGTTCATGTCTGATCGCATTCATCATCAAAGAACCGTTGCCTGAATTTCATTTTGCAGTCTTAGCTTTATTATTGGGCTTTGTGGCATATGGTTTGAGTATTTTTACCTATATAAGAGCACAAAGGGATCTGGGTGCTGCCAAAACAAGTGCTTTTTATGCAGTATCACCTTTTATTGGAGCCTTTCTTTCATTTTTACTGAATAAAGAAACACTGAGCGGAATCTATTTTATTGCTTTATTTCTCATGATAATAGGAACAGTATTTGTAGTATCCGATACGATCAAAAAAGATGTAAAAGAAATTTGAAAAGAAATCTTTTAAGATTTACTTGTTATCATTTTCACTCTCTTTTATAATAGTTCTAGAAAAAGGAGATGTCGTATGAATCATCAAATAAAAGCAGATCTTCATCTTCACTTTGATGGGTCTTTACCTATGGAAGAAGCATGGAAGCTTGTTGAAAAAACAGGATGTAATCATGAAAATTTTATAAAAAGCATGCAGGTTGATCAAAACTGCCATTCACTTTATGATTATCTGGCTCGTTTTGATACACCTTTGAAATTACTTCAAACAGAAGAAAACTTATATAAAATGGCTTATGCTCTGATCAAAGAGCTGGATTCACAGAAACTTGCATATGCTGAGATTCGTTTTGCACCTATGCAGCATATCAAATCAGGACTTAGTCAGCGCCAGGTTGTAAAAATCATGTGTCAGGCAAGAAAAGACGCCATGCTTACAAGCAAGATTCATGTAAATTATATTTTATGTATGATGGTGTTGGGGGAAGAAAAGCTTACTCATGATCTGAATGTGGAAACGATTCAATTAGCACATGAATTTAGTGATCAGGGAATTGTTGCGATTGATTTAGCCGGTGCAGAAGGTATGGCTCCCATGCAGGATTTTCAAGGATTGTTTCAGATGGCAAAAGAATTAGGACTTCGTTATACGATTCATGCCGGTGAAAGCTATGGACCCGAAAATATTGCCAAAGCAATTGAGTTTGGAGCTGAAAGAATTGGTCATGGTACTTCTGCAATTAAAGATCCACATGTTATGAAACTCTTAAAAGAGAAAAAAATACCATTAGAGATATGTGTTACCAGCAATGTCAATTGTGAAGTTGTGGATCAATATGAAAGTCATCCAATACGTCAATATATAGATGCAGGTATAATTGTTTTAATCTGTACGGATAATATGACAATTTCAAATACCAATTTGGAGTGTGAATATGAAAAACTGATGCGTTATTGCAGCATAACTGCTAAAGAAATAGAAGAATGTCAGCTAAATGCCATTCGCTATTCGTTTGCTGAGCCGCTTTTAAAAGAACAATTGATCAATCATAAATAAATGGATTCTGTATTTACAAGAATATGAGAATCTTTTTTTGTATGATCGTGAAGAATCAGGAAAGAATAAGAATATGAAATTTTTGTTCTTAAAGAAGAATCCGGATTTATTTCAAGGTGAAAAATATTTAAAATCCCATAAAAACTATTTTGAAGGCTGGTATTATAAAAATATCAATGCTGAAACAGGCATCTCTTTTATTTTGGGTATTCATACAGATAAAACAAAAAGAAAAGCTTTTATTCAGATTATAACGATGAATCAATCCTATTTTGTGAATTATGCCATTGAAGATTTTTACTTTGAGCATGTCCCTTTTAAAATTCAAATAGGAAATAATATCTTTACAAAAACAGGTATTCATCTTGATATCATGGATCAAAACATTTCGGTCACAGGAGACATTCAGTATTCAAACAGTCAAAACATTAAAACGAATTGGATAAATCCCAATATTATGGGACCTTTTAGTTTTGTTTTGTTAATGGAATGTTATCATGCAATTTTATGTATGAAAAATAAAGTTAATGGAATTATTTATTTGAATAATGACAAGTTTAATTTTCATGATGGCATTGGATATATTGAAAAAGACTGGGGATATTCTTTTCCAAAATCCTATATTTGGTGTCAGGCAAATCATTTTTTAAAGTCTGATGCCAGTCTAATGGTTTCCATTGCGGATATACCTTTTGGTTTGATGACGTTTCGCGGTTTGATATGTGTGTTAATGCTCAATCAGAAAGAATACAGATTTACGACTTATAATTTTTCTAAAATAACAGAATATGTGATAGATCAGCATTCAATAACAATTACTCTAAAAAGAAAATCTTCAGTAATAAAGCTTCAGGCAGAATATGATCAAGGATTTGAATTAGCAGCACCAATAAAAGGAAAAATGGAAAAGCAAATTGTTGAGAGCATTTCTGCTGTTGTGAAGATTACATTAACGATAGAAGACAGAGTTCTTTTATCTGATACCAGCACTCTTTGCGGCTTAGAAATCGTTTCCTGATAAAAAAAGATTCCTCTTTTTTTAGAGGAATCATATCATTAAATCTTATAGTTTTGAGTATGCAGGCATTTATTAGCATGATCAAGCTGTTCTTGAGTAGGCGGTAAAATGTTTTTAAGCGGATAATCAAGTCCCAGTTTCTCCCATTTATATGCGCCTAAAGTATGATAGGGAAGGACTTCAAAACGTTCTACATTTTGAAGTGTCTGCACAAAGGCATCCAGTTGTATCAGGGAATCATCATCATCGTTAATTTGCGGAACAAGAACATGACGAAGCCAGACCGGTTTTTTGATGTCTGAGAGATATTTGGCTAATTGAAGAATGTTTTCATTGCTTTTTGAAGTAAGTATTTGATGTTTTCTGGGATCAATATGTTTGATGTCCAATAAAACTAGATCACAAACATTCATCAGTTTTTGAAATTTTGAAAAGAAAGGTTGTCCAAATGTAAAGGGATGACCTGAAGTATCCAGTACAGTATGAATATTTTCTTTTTTAGCAAGGGTAAAGAGTTCAATCAAAAAGTCAATTTGAAGAAGAGGCTCTCCTCCGCTTACGGTAATGCCTCCCTTGTTTTTCCAATAAGGCTTATAACGCAAAGCTTTTTGGAGAACATCACTGGCATTTTGTGTGGGCGTGCCTATTTTCCAGGTATCGGCATTATGACAATACTGACAGCGCATAAAACAGCCTTGCAGAAAGATGACATAACGGATACCTGGTCCATCTACGGAGCCAAAGGTTTCAATGGAATGAATCGCTCCTTGAATAGTTTTCATGATTATAATCGATCGTGAGCAGTTCTGCTGATGACATCGAGCTGCTGTTCACGTGTCAGATCGATGAATTTGACGGCATAACCGGAAACACGAATTGTAAAGTTGGCATATTCTTCTTTTTCAGGGTGTTCCATGGCATCTTTGAGTTTTTCAATACCAAAGACATTGACATTCAGATGATGAGCTCCCTGATCAAAATAACCATCTAAAACATTGACAAGATTTTCAATCCGTTCTTTTTCATTATGACCTAAAGCGTTTGGATTTATTGTCTGCGTATTGCTGATTCCATCTAAAGCATATTCATATGGCAGTTTCGCTACGGAATTGAGTGAAGCCAAAAGACCGTTTTTCTCAGCACCATAAGCAGGATTAGCACCTGGTGATAAAGGCTCCTGTGCTTTTCTTCCATCTGGAAGAGCACCGGTTGCTTTCCCATAGACAACATTGGAAGTGATGGTCAAAATTGAAGTGGTTGGCTCAGAGTTACGATAGGTGTGACATTTTTCCAGTTTTGCCATAAATGTTTTTAACAGGTTAACTGCAATTTCATCAGCACGATCATCATCATTTCCATAACGAGGGAAATCACCTTCGATTTCAAAATCAACAGCCAGTCCATCCTCATCACGAATGACTTTAACCTGGGCATATTTAATAGCAGAAAGAGAATCAACAACATGTGAGAAGCCGGCAATACCCGTAGCAAAGGTACGACGGACATTTGTATCAATCAGAGCCATCTGTGAAGCTTCATAGTAATACTTATCATGCATGTATTGAATCAGATTCAGGGTAT
>CAMEIZ010000115.1 GCA_945919165.1 uncultured Traorella sp. | reverse complement strand
GAAACTTTTGTAGTATATCCGCTGACATCTTTTTCAACAATCAACCAGTCATGATCTCTTTCTAATCCATCCCATGCCCAACGCCAATTGTTGTCTTTATTCAGCGTTACTGTATCATAAATTTTACCATCGCATAACAGCTGAACTGTTACAGAGTTTGGACGTTTATTTTCATAGTCCTTATCATCCCAGATTTTCAATACTTTACGGGTAATATACTTGTCGTCCGGCAAATCGGACGGATTTGTTTCTCTGGAAGATTTCGGCATAGCTGTTACTTGATAATCCCATGCATTTGCACTATTTGTTTTTGGTAAAGCAACTATAAAAGGAACAGCTGAATATGTATAGTCACCAATGGTCTTTCTGCTTCCTACAACCAAATATAGTCCTGGTTTTAAAGCAACAGTCAATTTTCCATCAGCATCCGTTTTTTCGCTTACCTGTGGTGTAATTTGATCTCTTAAAGCATACCCTTTCAAAGTAAAAGCTAAATCATTCCAACCATCTTCATCAAGATTCTCAATATCAATTGGATAATCCTTAAAATCCTTTGTTAACGTATAATTGGCTACTTCATCAACATCAGCTACCCGATAGATTTCAAACAGCGCATCAAAAATGGCGGTATGATCATTTTGATAAGAAATGGTCAAGTTCACATCTTTATTGACATCAATTTTACCAGCAGCATAAACACTGGAAGGCAGTATGCAAACTGCAAAAAAAGCCATAATCAGAAGCAGAGTTTTTTTAATAAATTGATTCATATGAACGACCTCCTTGTCCTATACTTATTCAATCTTTCCTTTTCTTTTATCCTGAATCAATAAACCTATCAACAAAATAAACAGCAGAGGAATTGCTAAAATTGGTGCAACAAGCAATGGCTCAATTTGAATTGCATCCATTGTGACATGAACAGAATAAGCATTCTCAACATTCTCAATGCGATGTCCTCTAACCAAAAGTCTATGTGTATTGATACCATAAGGAGTACATGTAACAAGTGTACAATAATCTTTATCCTCAACAAGCTTTAATGCCTCAATATCCTGAGGTTCAACAATTAAAATCTGATCTACCTCATAAGTCAATACCTGATCTAACACTTTAAGAACAAAAATATCTCCTTCAACAAGCTGATCTAAATTACTGAAAAGTTTGGCACTGGGTAACCCACGATGTCCAGATAAAACGCAATGACTGCTGTTACCACCCACCGGAAGTGAAGTCCACTCCAAATGGCCAATAGAAGTCTGTAAGACACTTTCATTTGTACCGTGATAAATCGGAAGAGAAACATCAATATTTGGAATCTCAACATATCCCATAACACCGCTATTTCCTATATTCAGCACAGATTCATAACGTTCACGCTGATTTTCAGTCAAAACATAGTTATTAGGATGCAGCACTAGATTTTGGTTGTATTCTAATGCATCCTCCCATAATTCCTGATAAGTATTCTTATCCATGTTTTCAACTTCATCAACATAGGTTGCAATCACATGTGACTGATGAAATGAGTTCCAATAATCACTGAGCGTAGGATACAGCAGCAAGGACAATCCTATGATGATGATGATCACAAGAATGATATTTGTAGTATTCTTTTTCTTCTTCATGAACAGGACTCTCCTTGATGCTGTATGCGAAGAAGAAGCTATGCTTCTCTTCGCTACAGCGTTAAACATTTTTAATCTTCAGAATGCATGCGTTTGCGTGTAATCAGAATTACAGCTCCGCCAATTAACAAGATACTTCCGACAACATAGAAAATAGTTGTACCAATACCACCAGTTTCAGGAAGCTTAATACCGCTTAAGTTTTCTACAGTTAATAACAATGTACCATCTGCCAGAGAATCTACAGCTGTACCATCAACTTTATAAGTCCAATCACACTTTTCTTTACCAGTGTAAATATCTTCCGGCAAATCACAGCCAATAGTAATTTCAATTGGTTCTGTTATTAGATTATAACCAGATGGAGCAATTATTTCGGTAATTGTATATGTACCTGCACCTAAACCAGTAAATACTAAATATCCATTTTTATCTGTATATCCTTCAGCAACAAAATTTTCAGTAGTCGTTTCATAATCAACTTTTGTCACTTTTGAATACTTCTGTTCAGTACTATCATAAAGATCAACATTAGCTTTTACAAGTGTATATAATGTGATGCTTCCATCAGCTAATTGTTCTTGTGTAGCTTCAACATATTTATGATTATTCCATAAAATGAAGTTATCTTCAGCATTATCATCCTGTACATATCCGCTTTCACGATTATCAGTTTTCTCTACAAATTTATCTTCTGTTTGAGGTTCCTGATCCGTATAGGTACCATCTTTAAGCATATAATATGCACCCTGATCATCCTTTTCATAGACAACGCTATTTACTTTTACAACTTTAAGCTTATCACCAGAAATGCTGAATTTTGCCCCTGTAAGTACTTTTTGATTTTCTCCATCAATTTTTAAAATATCAATTTGAGTTGTATAAGTTACTGTAATAGCTTTTGGTGTTTCACCTTTTGGCCAAGCTTTATCACTGTCAGGGAATCCATCTGAATTACTATCTAGATCATCATAACTTTCATTTGGATTATTTGAATAATCAACTTTTGCTTCATTTGGATTTCCTGTTGAACCAAAAACAGCATCCAGATTTAAAATAGCATCATAAGTTACAACAACTTCTTGACCGGCATATTTTTTTGGATCTTTTAAAGCAATTTGGAATGTATAAGCATCTTGATCAGATGTTGCTACTCTTACTGTATAATCAGTGTTTTCAGTTAAAGTTGTACCACCAACAGTAACAACAATATTAGCTTTTTCTTTTTCAAATGTTAAACCTTTCGAAAGTTTATCACTAATCACATAATAATAATGATCAAATCCTGATGCTGTACTAGGAATCTTTCCAACAAGTCTAAAGCTTACAAGATCACCAATAGAAGCTGTATTGTCATCAGCATATTCATAGCAATCTTTAGTGTGTGTATGATCTTTATCACAAATTAAGCCACCAGTCCATACATCTTTATCAATAGTTACATTGTCTTTTTTAGCGGTGATTTCGACACTATCTTTACCGATTGTATTCACCATCGTTAATGAACCAGTTTCACCACTTTCTGCATTGCTTGTCTGAGCAATCAGCCAATATCCTTCATCTACATCATTACTTCCAGTTTTTAAATCACTACGATCAGCAGTTATATTTTTATCAACAATTTTCTTATAAACTGCATTGGTAAAAATTCGCATATTTTCTGCATTAAGCTCAGAGATGTACTTTAAAATATCATTTTCATCCGTTTTACCAGTCACTTCTTGTAAAACTGTTGTATACTTAGAATTTAACTTATAAGCAAACTTATTACTGCCTAAATCAGCCGCATCTAAAATCTTATACCCTGAATAAGTAGCATTCATAGAGTCTTCCGGTTCGTTAATTGTCAAATTTGTTGCAGTTATTGGAGTACTCAATACCAATATCATCATAGCTGCAACCAGAATTGATAAAATCTTCTTTAATTTTTTCATATTTTTATCCTTTCTAATTACTTTTTTTGGTTTTCATTAAGATCATAAGCTTTATTAACGCTCTAGGAGGCTTTTATTCATTCCTCCTTTCCGCTTTATGTCTTAATATAAAACCTAGCATCGATATTATAATAAGCAGTGTGCCTATCATTTCAAATGGAAGTGTACCAATACCTCCTGTTTCAGGAAGTTGATAATCATTCAATTTATTTGTTATTGTAATGGACCAGATCTTTTTCGTCTTTCCATTCTCTTCAATAGAGATTTCTTCAATTTCTCCTACCTCAGCTACATATCCTCCACCAAGTGATATTTCTTCAACTGTATATTCAAACGGTTGATCATCTTTATCGATCACTGGTAAATTTTCATAGATATATTGCCATTGATTTGCTTCATTCAACGTAACAGGTTCTAGAAATGGAATACCATTTTGTTTCAACTGAACCATTACTTTTTCAGGTCTTAACGGCGAATTCTCATCTTCCCATTCTTTGATCACTTTCAGTGAACTTGTATTTCCTCTACTAAAGACTAATTTACCATTATTCCCCATTGAAACATTCACTTGAATCGTATTTTCCGTATTGGTCTTCTTTGTAACATAATAACTATCTTGTGTTTGCGTTGTATTTTCAGATTTTCCTTTGTTTTGGTCTTGATAAGAATCACTTATGAAATATGGATTCAGTTTTGATGGTTCAAAACTTGCAGAAGCATTTGTTTCACTATCTACATTCGTCAAAAATTCAATTGACTTACCATAACCTAAATTAGCTACTTTTTCTTTTGATGCATCTGTCAAACCAACCTGACAGATCAATCGTATTGGCAATTCCTCATAGTACCAGTCAGCTGTTTTAGCTTGGACATATTCTGGTACCAATTCACCCGGTATTTCCCAATCAATCGTCTGTATACCATCAACAGTTGTAACTCTTACAGTAATTTTATTCAAATTTTCAGCATCAGAATAGTGAGTTGCCTTTACTTCATCTTCATAAACATAAGTAGTTGTATTACCATCAGTTATTACATCATTTGGAGTATAATTTTTTCCATTGTAGCGTAATATCGGAGTTCCAACAATCTGCATTCCTTCACCGATCGTATCGGTAATCGTCAATGATGTTGTTTCATTAAAACTGTTCACATATTGCTTGATATCCATATTTTCAATTACAATTTGATCGAAAATTTCAATTAAAGCTTTAGGATCATAGTTCGTATCGAAGTAAGCTCCATCCGCATAGGAATAATTATCAAATGGATTCGTAATGACAGGTACATTACTATGCGTTGTACCCAATATGCCTCCAAAGCTGCTTGAAGATGAAGAATCAATTGTTACATAATTCTCTGTGAACTGATTATTTAATAATTCATAAAGCTGAAGTGCAGTAGTATCATAATTCTTTACTGTAGGATATTTGGTAAGTTCTGTAATATTAGCAGCAGTAGGGTTTAATACAGCTCGTTTGTAATGATCACCCGTCGCAGAACCATTTGACGCATCTTCAGAACCCTCTACATTGATTCCCATACCAATGGTATAGAATTTTGCCTGTTTGTTATAGTGCCAGGAAACACTATTTTTGTAATAATTGGCTGAAAGAATCGTATAGTATCCTTGAATTCCCTTGTTATTAGAGGCATTTGGATAATTACCATTTCCATAATGCGGTCCATTCAAAACATCTGTATAGTTACTTGTGCAATGCGTTGGATCTCCATCACTTAACAACAGCATTAATGGAGTACGAATTACAGTTTCACCTTCCTCTGTTGTGACAGTCGTGTCTTCTTCTTTTACGTTATTGAACATCTGTGCCCCAAGAGCAATTCCATATTGTGTATAGGTTCCACCATCAACAGCAACACTGTTTGAAACTGAATTTTTACTGTATGCATCACGTAAATTTGTATTAGTAGCTATTACATTATTTGAAAATGTCAAATATTTCTGAACTTTGT
>CAMEIZ010000114.1 GCA_945919165.1 uncultured Traorella sp. | reverse complement strand
TTCATTTAAATCACGATAACCATTTTCTTTGGCTAATCGAATGGCTTCACTGACACATTCACGTTCACTCTTGCAGTCACTGATAAATTTTTTGTAGCCTTCTGAGAAATCGAAAACAGGCTGTTTATCTTCATATTTTACCCATGCATTTTTATTTTCCATAATTAAAACCTCCTTCTTTATTATACTCATTTTTTCATGAATTTCTACTTTGAAACTCTAAATTGTGATTCATAGAGCTGAGCATAAAGACCCTTTGCCTGAAGAAGCTCTTCATGAGTTCCCCGTTCACTGATCTGATGATTTTCAATCACGACAATCTCATCCGCATTCTTAATTGTAGAAAGACGGTGAGCCACAACAAGAGTTGTTCTGCCTTTGCACAGTTCATCAAGAGCTGACTGAATCAGTATTTCTGTTGCATTGTCTAAAGCTGAAGTTGCTTCATCTAAAATCAAAATGGCAGGATTTTTCAAGAAGACACGGGCAATGCTGATACGCTGCTTCTGACCGCCGGAAAGCTTGACGCCTCTTTCTCCAATCTGAGTATCATAACCATCTTCCAAGCTCATGACATAATCATGAATATTGGCTTTTTTCGCTGCTTCAATGATTTCTTCATCACTGGCTGTCAAATCCCCAGATGCGATATTTTCTGTGATCGTACCTGTAAATAAGAAAACATCCTGCTGAACAATCCCAATATTCTTTCTTAATGACTCATAGGTAATGGATTGAATACTCTTTCCATCGATGCGGATTTCTCCTTCATCAAGAGGATAAAAGTGCGGAATCAGATGACAGATCGTTGTTTTTCCCCCGCCGCTGGGTCCCACTAACGCAATCTGTTTTCCAGGCTGAATATCTAAGGAAATATCACGTAAAACCTCTTTCCCTTCTTCATAATTAAAGGATACATGGTCAAACTCAATATGTCCTTTGACATTTTCCAAATCACAGGCATTTTCATTTTCTTTTTCAATCGGCTGATCCAAAAGCTCACAGAAACGTTTAAAACCAGTTGCACCGCTTTCAAGCTGTTCCACAAAATTAATCAGCTTTTTGATTGGAGTAATAAAATTATTGACAAACAGCATATATGTCACAAAATCTCCAAAAACAATCCAACCATTATATGTATAAATACCTCCAGCCAGCAAAACCACCACATTTAATAAATCAATAATAAATCCCGTACTGCTGTGAAAAAAAGCCATGGCTTGATAAGCTTTTTCTCTTGCCTTCACAAAAGCATTATTACCAATTAAGAATTTCTCCTCTTCATAATGAGCATTATGAAATGCCTTTGACACACGTATACCACTGATCGCATTATTCAGATTAGCATTAATAACTCCCACCTGTACACGACTTTGAGTAAAAGCTTCATCCATTCTTTTTCTAGCCTGCATAGATATATAAACCAGAACAGGAATAAACGCAAAAATGATCAATGTCAGCTCAATATTGATCGTACACAGATAGATAAACGCTCCCACCATCATGATAACTGACAAAAACAAATCTTCCGGTCCATGATGTGCCAGTTCTGAAACATCCATTAAATCATTGACCATTCGGGACATGATGGTTCCGGTTTCATGCTCATCATAATAGGTAAATGGCAGCTTTTGAAGATGATGAAACACTTCTTTTCGCATATCTGCCTGCATGTTGACTCCTACCATATGACCATACAGGCTTACAAAATAAGTCAACAGCATTTTAATCATATAAATCAAAAGCAAAATTAACGCACTCATCACTAAAAGTCGAAGCTTTTGATTGGGAATATACTCATTCAGCATATTTCGGGTAATCATCGGATACACCAGATCGCACACAGAAATCAAGAATGCTGCCAGCATATCCAAAAGAAACATTTTCTTATGAGGCTTGTAATATTGAATAAAACGTCGAATCATACTCTTTTTCTCCTAAAACGTTCTTATTATATCACACTTTTTTCATAAGCTTTATCTTACCTTTTCATTTTTTAAAAACAACTCGATGAAAAATTCTTCTGATTGCCAACCAAACAGATAATACAAGAATCACCACAATCTCTAAAAAAATCCATATCGCATTCCATATATGAAATTGATAATTTAACGACAAAGAAGATGAGATCATTTGATTCCACTTTAAAGAATCTGACAATGTCACAAGTTCATTATACAATTCAGCATTTTGCCTAAAAAGATTCTGATTTAGTGAAAGAGATACTTCATAGCCGACAATCATACCGCACAGCGAAGCAAAAACTCCAATTATCAGACAAATCAAAAGATAATGAAGAAAAATGTTTTTCTTTGATTGACCCAATGAAACATAGATTTCAATTTCTTTTATTTTTTTACTTAATATGTAATAAATCACAGAAAAAAACAACAATGAAAGAATGAATACAGCACATAGCAAAATGAGCTGATACATCGTTTTAGCTTTTGAAATCGATTCTAAAATACTTAAAGTGCCTCTGTCAGTATATTCGATATGATATGGAAGTGATTCATCCGATAATACGAATGCGGCATAATCCTTAATTTTTTCATCAATTAGTTTTTGATAAGAAGAATAGGCGAGATCATCACTGGGTACCCACCATATTTTCCAATTCAATGTTGTTTTGTCGTAATCAAAATCATCTTTTTTATTAAGATATTGATATAACAGTTTATTTGAAACCAACATTCCATTTGAATTGATAAACGCATCCTTTCCCTGTGATAAATAATAATCTTGATATGTACTTTGATAAATACCAATTACTTCAATCTGAAGCTTTTCATCATGTTCATCTTTTAAAATCAATGTATCCCCGATTTCAACATTTCTTTCAATTCCATGATCCATGATTTTCATTTCATCACTGACAACAACTCCATTTTTTCCTTCATCAATCTCATCTTGACTCAGAAATCTTCCGGCAACTAATTCATATTGATTCATCTTCAGAAATTGAGTATGACTGACTCCAAATACTCTTCCATGCTTTACGCTATCATCCTCAAACAAAGAATAATCAAAATGATCTTGAATATTATAATTGTAGTAATCAAATTCCATACTCTGATTAATTTCATCTAACACATTAAGAAAACCAAAGAAAACATCATCAGCCTGTTTCCCTTTCTTTTCTAATTCTTCAAGCTCATTTCTATCATAAAACAATAAAGGATCTTTAATTTCAATAATTGTGTAGATGTTTTCAGATAATTGCTGTTCCAAATCCTTAGTAAATCCAAAGAAAAATAAAAGCGATAAAAAGAAACTGATACAAAAAACAATTGAAAAGATCACTCCTGTATCTTTTTTGCATCTTGTAATATGTATCCAGATATTTTTCAAAAAAAAGTTTTTCATATCCTACTCCTCATTCAACAGTTCCTTTGGACGAATCGAACAAATATCCAGCATTAATACAAACGATTCAAACACAAGAATGAATAAAACAGATGAACCTGCCTCAATCACAAACTGATTAGATAAAGAATCAACTGTTTCCTGTGATGTTATTTCAAACTGACCGAAATGATTTTCTTCGATGTTTTTTTCACTTTCAATTGAAACCACATAGTTGTATACCGGTATACTGATAACTTTAAAGATTCCAAGAGCCAACATAATGGAAACAGCAAATAGTATCATAAACTCACAAACATGCTGCATGACAACCATGACCTTTTTTTCACCCAGTGACAAAAGAATACCAATTTCATTTCTTTTATGCGTCACATCAAAGAGAATCACCATAAATAAAATGATCAGACAGATGATTAGTGAAAAATATGATAAATAAGTAAAGCTTTCAGATATCGAAACAAGATTACTGATGGAAACCAGTTTGGAAGATAAATTCGTATTAAAGCTTAATTCTAAATCATTATTCTGATTTTCTTTAAATTGGCGTATAAACTGATGCAGCCCTACATCATCCTTAACCTGAAAGATTGAAAAAGAAGTTAAAAAAAGAGGCTTGTTAACAGTACTATCACTGCGTAAAACATTTGCTTGAAGCATCACATCTTTTAGCATAGACTCATAGCTTTTTAAAGGAATATAGATTGGAAATTGCTTATAACCATCATTGCCATTAAAATCAAGTCCCAATCCATCTTTTGTATCATAAAAGCCAATTATTTTGAATTCATGAGGTTTGACATAAATTAACTCACCTTCTTGATTCTTCACATATTCACTGATGGTAATCCTATCTCCAATTTCTACACTTTCATAATAAACTTCATCATGAATGACTTTTTCAATCAACGTTTGATAAGGAACGATACAGACCTCTTCACCTTGATCCAGTTCCAAAGAAGTAAAACTGCGACTTTTTGTGTCATTTAGTAAAGTTATCTGATCAAATCTCAGATCAATAAAGTTACTCTCTTGAACACCTTTTATTTTTTGATATGGATAATAACATATTTCCTCTGATAAAAAGCATTGAGCTCTTTCTTTAGCCAGAATTTCATCATGATAAGAAAAAGAACCTGTGATAGCCAATGAGAACTCTTCTGATGAAAGCTTAAGCGGTGCTACATTCATTCCTTTGGCATCTAAAGCAAGCAGATTAAAATCAAAATAGGATATATAGGATGAATCTGAAAATTGCTTCATGAGTGTATAATACTCTTTTACATCCTGATAATAATCCTGTGTTTGAATATCATAACCAAAAAATTGATTCACTTTTGAATGAATAGAAACATAAATCGGATGATGAGCAAACATCTTTTCTTTCATATTCAAAGCTGTTGTTTTAATTCCAACAGATAGAAATAACAAACAGAAAAGAACTGTAAAAACAGCTCCTTTCAAACATGTTGATTTACAGTTTCGTATCAGATTCAATCTTATCCTAGTAAGAATTCTTTTCATTATATAATAATTATATATTATTTATTTATTCTTTTTAATATTATATTATTCATTTATTAAAAACAGACTTTCGCCTGTTCAATTGTCATTTATATGATATTCTTTTTCTTGACTTTTCTTACCTGAAAGTTTTCAATCCATCCTTTTTTATATTTTAATGAAATATATCCGACAATCGACATGATAAAAGCTCCTAAACTGTCAACAATCAGATCTTTCATCGTATCGCTGAGAGCATTTCTTCCGATTAAAGGTGTACCGTCTTCCAGCATGAATTTCTGCATATTCAGCTTTAAAAGGCCATCAAAGCTAAATTCATAGATTTCCCAGAAAACACCCAGCGTAACTGCAAAGCAGAAAGCAAAAACACAGACAAACAAAGGACTCAGATTCATGGGAATTTTATCTGATTTATTTAAAATGGTTACAAAGGAATAACCCAAAGCTCCAAGCATTCCGCCACTGAAAGTATGCAGAATTGTATCCCAATGCGGTACATTATAATAGAAACTTCTTACTTCTCCTAAAAAGATAGCACAGTATAAAAACATAGCATACAGGATCATCATATTTGAAGGAATTGAAATATGCATGTGTTTTTCTAATAAATCAGGAAGAATCATGGCAAACACGCCCAATATACATTGAACCAGCATTAAGATATAATCCTGTTTTACACGCAAATATGGCTGTGTGGGATCAGAAACAGCCGGAGCCATGATAATTCGAATCAATAGAAAAAAAACTGACAGA
>CAMEIZ010000113.1 GCA_945919165.1 uncultured Traorella sp. | reverse complement strand
TCTTCTTCGTCAATTTTAATGTCATATTTGGTTTCAAGCTTCACAACCCGTTCATGAAAGGCATCTTCCATCAACTGATTGATCTTATCTGTAAGAGTAAGAAAATAAGAATGATCAAGATCAAGATGATAGCCTAAAAGATGACATTCACCGCCATCAAACAAAGTAGAACATTCAATTCCCTCAATTACCTGAATTTGATGTTTTTTTCCTTCCTCAATCATCTCTTTTACACCTTGGATGCTGTCATGGTCACATAAAGCCACAAC
The DNA here is from genome assembly GCA_945919165.1 of uncultured Traorella sp. Lineage (GTDB taxonomy): Bacteria > Bacillota_I > Bacilli_A > Erysipelotrichales > Erysipelotrichaceae > Traorella. The sequence goes on along the minus strand of CAMEIZ010000113.1, from coordinate 5,376 downwards.
ATTAAGATGATGATCATAAGCTCTTTGAATCAGTTCAGCCGGACTCTTTTCGCCATCCTTACTGTAATGAGAATGCATATGCAAATCAAATTTCATACTGACCTCCTAGTCACTGATTAAATAATTTCTCCGATTTGTGCCTGCAGTGCTGATATAAAATCATGAACAGAACACTCAATCTGCAAACCGATTTTACCTCCGCTGAAAATAATATGATCAATTCCAAGAATCGTCTCACTGACAATCACTGGATAGTTTTTCTTCATACCCAACGGAGAACAGCCTCCGCGGACATATCCGCTTAAGCCTAAAAGCTCATTCACATGAACCATTTCAATGTTCTTTTCATGAACACATTTGGCACATTTCTTCAAATCAAGCTCATCCTGACCATTGACCACAAATACATATATTTTTTTGGAAGCACCACGGGTAAGCAGTGTTTTATACACATATCGAATATCCTGCTGACATTTTTTTGCCACTGAAACAGCATCAATCTGACCATCACTCACATCATAGGTATGTATCTGGTAGTTAATTTTCAGGTTATCCAACTGTCTCATGGCATTCGTCTTTAAATTTTTCATAAAAGTATTATAACCTCTTTTCAAAACTTTGCAAATAGGGTAAAATAGAAATACATGCCGACTTAGCTCCAACGGTAGAGCAACGCCATGGTAAGGCGGAGGTTGTGAGTTCAAATCTCATAGCCGGCACCATATAGTTGAAAAAGCCTATAAATAAAGGCTTTTTTTAATACAAATAACAGCTGTAGCGAAAATTATAGCGAAAAGTATTCATTTAATGGCAAAATTAAGGAAGGATAATATGGCAGCATATAAAAAGGATAATAAATATTATATACACGGAAAAATAAAAAAATCAGACGGCACATATTACAGTTACACGAAAAAAGCACCTGTAAATTCACTTAAAAAAGCAAGAGAATATGAATTAGAGTTTATCAGAAAATATCAAGATATCGAAGTATCAAAAGGATCAATTACATTCAGAGAGCTGTGTGATGAATATTCAAAATATGATACAAACATTAAGGAATCAAGCCAAGTAACAAAGCAGGCTCTATTAGATAAGGCTTGCATCGAATTAGGAAAAATCAAAATAAATTTGATCACTGTTAATAAATTGAGATCGTTTACTGGGAACCTGATCAATTTAATGTTTTTATAAATCATGTAGACGATCTGATGCAGAAAACCATTTTCTCTTTCCTTTATTACATGGGTGTTCGCAGAAGTGAATTACTAGCACTTCAATGGAAAGATATCGACCTGGTTGATAAATCAGTTAAGATATACAAGACTCATACAACTAAAGTCAAAGATAAGACATGGGATATCACATCTCCAAAAACAGGAAATAGTACACGAACCATTTCAATGCCAGCTATTTTATGTGATTTAATGACACAATGGAAAAAAGATCAGTCTGAAATATTCGGATTCAACGAAGAAAGATATGTATTCGGATTCTCATAGCCGGCACCATTTAAAAAGAAAAGCCTTGTTTGAGGCTTTTTTTATTTGACCATTTCCTTCATGACAAAAGGCAGCTCTTCAATTATTTTAGAAGGAAGAGAAGTATAGCAGTCTAATGCCAGTCTGTCAGCACATTTTCCATGAAGAAAGACTCCTATCTTGGCACTTTCCAGCGGATCATATCCCTGTGCCAGCAAAGAAGTAATAATACCGGCTAAAACATCACCGCTGCCGCCTGTGGCCATTGTTGGATTGCCCGTGGTATTGCGATATGTTTTCTTTCCATCGGTAATGATGGTCAGGGGTCCTTTTACAACAAGAATACAATCATGAAGCCGAGCATATTGCTCAGCATCTGAAATCAAATGCTTTCCTGCTGGACATAAACGCTCAAACTCTTTCAAATGAGGAGTCAATATCACCGATGCTTGTTTTTGATTCAAAAGATCAGGATGAGCGGCTATTAATTTTAATGCTGTTGCATCGATTACCAGCGGAATACCTAAATCAAGAGCTTGTTGTAAGAGTTTTTCGTCTTCATCAATGCCGCAGCCAACCAAAGCAGCCTGATAAGCTTTACTTGTTGAAAGTTCACTATGATGCAGCAATGTCACTTCAGGACAATAAATCGGCATAATATTCAATACTTCATCAACTGAGCATAAAGTGGTGATCCCACACCCTGCTGCCACACAGGCTTTTGATGAAAGAAGGGCTGCTCCCTGATAGTGTTTTGAACCACAAATCAATACTGCTTTTCCAAACGTTCCCTTATGACTTTCATAAGCTCTCTTTCTTAATGAAATCGTATCAACCATTTCACTTAGATAAAGTCTTTCATCAAGGTCTACATCTAATCTTTTTACAATCACTTCACCTAAAAAAGCATGACTTGCCGGATTATGAAAACCCTGTTTCAGGGCAAAAAAAGTAATTGTCTGATCTGCCTGAACACAATTATCAAACGGATAGCCACTGTCACAGTCCAATCCACTCGCTACATCAACCGCGATTGTTTTTTTGGGACACTGATTGATCCAATGGATGATTTCCTGATAAATGCCGTTGGGCTGATGATGACAGCCAAAGCCAAACACAGCATCCACAATGACCTCAAAATCAAACCTTTTCTGTTTTAAAGTTTCAAAATCAAGAATTAAACCTTCTTTTTCACATTGCTGATAATAATAAAGATTCGCCTCACTTTGATTGAAAAGCTCACATGGTACTACCCACACAGGTATCAATTCATCATGTAAACGACATGCCAGAGCATAGCCGTCTGCTCCGTTATTGCCTTTTCCACAGAAAATCAATGCCGGCTGTTGAATTTCTTCTGCCAGACAATCGGCGGCTTTTTGAACCAGCTCAATCATTGAATATTTTTCTGATAATTTATCATCTAGTCTTCTCATTTGAAAACTGTCAGCCATCAACATACGATCACCTCATTTCCATTATAATAAAAAAAGGACATCATGTCCTTAAAAAAGTTTTAAAATATCATTGGCTGTCGCAAAAATCATAAGAGCCGCAATTAACAATAAGCCAATCATCATAATGCCAGTCTGAACTTTTTCTGAAAGACGGTGGCCAACTGCTTTTTCGATCAACACAATGACAATTCTTCCGCCATCCAAAATAGGAATCGGAAATAAATTAAAAAGACCCACATTGACTGACAGCAAACCAATCCAAGTAATTAAAGAAAGCAATCCACTGCTGGCTACTGTTGCAGTTGCCTGATAAATTCCAACTGGTCCGCTAACATCCTTTAACCCAATACCACGGATCAGATTCGCAAAAGCAGCCACAATCTGCACACTCATCTCGCCCAGCATTTTTGTTCCATAAACAAAGCTTTCATACCAGGCAATGGAACGGGTTTTCGCTGCTACCTGAAAGCCCACCAGATAACTGTTGGTTTCTTCATTATATTTTGGTTCAACTGAAAAATCCATCAATTCACCATTTCGTTCAATCGTAAAGATAATATTACCGGAAGCATAATCACTCATGCCATTTACAATATCATCAAAGGTTTCCACCATGATTGTATCACCGCTAGGCAAAACCATTTTTACAATTTTATCATTTGGCTGCATGCCCACTGCCTGTGCAGGAGATTGATCCATAATGGAATTCAAGATCGGATCACTTGGTACCTGAACCTGACCTCTGAACATGACAATTCCCACAAAAATGACCCAAGCCAAAAGGACATTCATGATAGCTCCGGCTGCCATAACAACTACCTGCTGCCATGTTTTAATTCCGTTGATTGTTCTTTCAAAAGGAACATTTTCCAGATCACTGCCTTCTTCTCCGGCCATCTGAACAAAGCCGCCTAATGGGATTGCTCGGATTGAAAAGGCGGTTTCTTTATTCTTTTTCTGATAAAGAATCGGTCCCATACCAATTGAAAATTCACTGCAGTAAACATGAAATTTCTTAGCTGCAATCAAATGACCCAATTCATGCACAACAATAATAATTGACAAAATCACAATAAAAATCAGTATATTCACTATAACTTCCATCAAATACCACCTTTCACAAGCTCTTTGACAAATTGTCTGGTACGACAATCGGTATCAAACACGTCCTTCAGTGTTGCATCTTTGATATATTCAATTTCATCCAGTGCCTTAAAAATCAGTTTTTCAATATCTAGAAATTCAATTTCTTCATTCAAAAAAGCATTCACCGCTACTTCATTGGCAGCATTTAAGATTGCACAGGCATTTCCTTCTTTTTTTCCGCACTCATAGGCTGCTTTTAAAAGCGGAAAGCGAACCATATCCACTTCATCAAAATGCAATGTTTTTAATTTTGCCAGATTACATCTTTCACCACTAACAAGCTCAAAGCGTTTTGGAACACTTAAAGCATACTGAATCGGAAGACGCATATCTGCTGTTCCCAACTGTGCCAAAAGAGCTGTATCTTTTGTTTCAATCAGAGAATGAATAATACTTTCCTTATGAACAAGTACATCAATATCATCATAATCCATATCAAATAAATAATGGGCTTCAATCACCTCAAAACCTTTATTCATCAATGTAGCACTGTCAATGGTAATTTTCGCTCCCATATTCCAATTCGGATGAGCTAAGGCTTCTTTCACACTGACACCCTTTAATTCTTCTCTACTACGATCTCGAAAACTTCCGCCGCTAGCCGTAATGATCAGCTTACTGACATCTTCTTTTCGCACACCCTGAAGACATTGAAAAATAGCTGAATGTTCACTGTCAATCGGTGTTAGATTTACATGATACTTCTTGAGTGCTTCCTTGACAAACTTTCCGCCCACAACCAAGGTTTCCTTATTTGCCAGAGCAATGTCCTTACCATGCTCAATGGCACACAGCGTTGGTTTTAATCCTACTGAACCCACCAGAGCATTTACCAAGGTATTCCCCTCTTCCAATGAAGCCAGTTGTAATAAACCCTCATCACCGGAAACAAAATGAACATCAGGAAATTTGACTTCTAAATGTTTCTTGTCTTTTTCATTCAAAACGCAGACATGATGAACCTCAAACTGATTTAAGATGGTTTCTACATGTTCAATTCTTTTTCCAACGCTGAAAGCACACAGTTCAAAAAGATCAGGATGATGAGCAATTACATCCAGTGTCTGAGTACCAATTGAACCACTGGCTCCCAAAAGAATAATTTTCTTCTTCATTACATTTTCACCGCCATCATGATAAAGAAAAATGTCACTACATTAAAAAGCAGAGAATCGACACGATCCAGCACTCCTCCATGACCAGGAAGAAGATTGCCATAATCCTTAATACCAGAGCATCGCTTAATGGCACTGAAAGCTAAATCGCCGATCTGACCGAATATCGGACACAAT
>CAMEIZ010000112.1 GCA_945919165.1 uncultured Traorella sp. | reverse complement strand
ATGAGTATTTTGATGAGTGCTGGAATCAAAGAAATCTTGATTATTTCAACACCAGATGATACTCCTCGTTTTAAAGAACTTTTAGGAGATGGTCATCAGTTTGGGCTTTCACTAAGCTATAAAGTACAGCCTTCTCCAGATGGACTTGCGCAAGCCTTTATCTTAGGTGAAGAATTCATTGGAAATGACAGTGTCGCAATGGTATTGGGAGATAATATTTTCCATGGTCATGGATTAACGAAACGTTTAAGAGCAGCAGCTCAGAAAGAAGAAGGAGCTACAGTATTTGGGTATTATGTAGAAGATCCTGAACGATTTGGTGTAGTTGAATTTGATGAGGAAGGAAAGGCTGTTTCTTTAGAAGAAAAACCTGAACATCCAAAATCAAATTATGCTGTAACTGGTTTATACTTCTATGATAACAAAGTAGTCGAATATGCAAAAAATCTTAAACCAAGTCCTAGAGGCGAACTTGAAATTACAGATTTGAACCGTATTTATTTAGAAAATGGTGAATTATCAGTAACTCTATTGGGTGATGGCTTTACTTGGCTTGATACAGGAACACATGAATCTTTAGTAGATGCTACTAATTTTATTAAGACAATTGAAGAACATCAACACAGAAAAATTGCTTGTCTTGAAGAAATTGCTTATAACAATGGATGGATCAATCATGCTCAGCTCGAAGAAGCTTATGAAATCTACAAGAAAAATCAATATGGTGCGTACTTAAAGAAAATCTTAGATCGTAAATATATCGATAAAGGAGTGAAATAATGAACGTAACCGAAACTAAAATTAAAGGTGTATTAATTATTGACCCTGATGTTCATGGAGATCACCGTGGATATTTCATGGAAACTTATTCAAAAAAGAAATATGAAGAACTTGGCATTAACGTTGAATTTGTTCAGGATAATATGTCATTTTCCGCACAAAAGGGAACACTAAGAGGGCTTCACTGGCAAAACGCTCCAATGGCTCAATCAAAACTTGTAAGCTGCACAAGAGGAAAAGTGATTGATGTAGCTGTGGATATCAGAAAAGGAAGTCCTACATATGGTGAATGGGTCAGTGTTGAACTGAGTGAAGAAAACAAACGTCAGTTTTTTATTCCACAAGGATTTGCTCATGGATTCTTAACACTGACTGATAACGTTGAATTCCGTTATAAAGTAGATAACTTTTATTCTAAGGAACATGATCGCGGTATTCGCTATGATGACCCAACAGCCAATGTTGATTGGGGAAGCTTATTGAATGGTATTACACCTGTTTTATCTGAAAAAGATAAAAATGGACCTATGTTAAAAGATGCTGATTGCAATTTCGTATATGAAGGAGGAAATGAATAATGAAAATTTTAGTAACTGGTGGTGCTGGATTTATTGGCGGCAACTTTGTTCACTACATGGTGAATAAATATCCTGAAGATATGATCGTAAATTTGGATAAATTGACTTATGCAGGAAACTTAGAAACATGTAAACCTGTTGAAGATAAACCAAATTATAAATTCTACAAAGGTGATATTGCTGATCGTGAATTTATCTTTGATTTATTTGAAAAGGAAAAATTTGACATCGTTGTGAATTTTGCTGCTGAAAGTCATGTAGATCGTTCCATTGAAGATCCAGAAGTATTTGTCAGAACGAATGTTGTGGGAACAACAACATTATTAGATGCTTGTGTAAAATATGGAATTAAACGTTATCATCAGGTATCAACTGATGAAGTTTATGGTGATTTGCCTTTAGACCGTCCTGATTTGTTCTTCACAGAAACAACACCACTTCACACATCAAGCCCTTACTCAAGTGCAAAAGCAAGTGCTGATTTATTTGTATTAGCTTATCATAGAACTTATGGACTTCCGGTAACAATCAGCCGTTGTTCAAACAATTATGGACCTTATCATTTTCCTGAAAAACTGATTCCTTTAATGATTTCCAGAGCTTTAGCAAATGAATCACTTCCTGTATATGGAACGGGTGAAAATGTTCGTGACTGGTTACATGTTTATGATCATTGTGTAGCCATCGATTTGATCATTCGTAACGGACGTGAAGGTGAAGTTTATAATGTTGGAGGACATAATGAAAGAACAAATCTGGAAGTTGTCAAAACGATTTTAAAAGCTTTAAATAAACCGGAATCTTTAATTCGTTATGTTCAGGACAGAAAAGGTCACGATTTACGTTATGCAATTGATCCTACTAAACTTGAAACTGAATTAGGATGGAAACCGAAGTATAACTTTGACACAGGAATTCAACAGACTATTGAATGGTATTTAAACAACAAAGAATGGTGGCAGAATATTTTAAGCGGTGAATACCAGAACTACTTTGAAAAAATGTATAAAGAAAAGGGAAGAGTGTAAATAGAGGCTTTATATGGTACAAGTTGAATTAAAAAAACTTCAGGCTATAGAATTTGATATTTTCAAAGAATTCAAAAGAGTTTGCGAAAAAAACAATTTGACATATGTTTTAAACTCAGGTACTTGTATTGGAGCTATTCGTCATGCTGGATTTATCCCATGGGATGATGATATTGATGTTGCAATGCCTAGAAAAGACTATGAAAAACTCGTTGAAATTGCAGATAAGGAATTATCCGATCAATACTTTTTTCAAAATTATCATTCAGATAAAAAATGTGGTCTTGTATTTGGCAAAATAAGAAAAAATAACACCATTATGTCAGAAAACTATTCTTATCATATTGATATGCATCAAGGAGTCTGGATTGATATATTTCCTTATGATAAAATCTCAGATGATCTTAATCAAAGAGAAAAAGATAAGAAAATGATCTATCTTCTGAAAAATCTTTATATCATTAAATGTGGCTATAAAGTACCAGAAGATAAGAATACTTTTATAAATCGAATTATCTATGCTTTCGCTAAGTTTCTGCTAATCTTTGTCAGCATTGATTTTCTTATTCAAAAGCTCGATAAAGAATTAAATAAGTATAATAATACAGATGCGAAAGAGGTTTACTTATATGGGTGTTTATCGCCTAAAAACAATCTGCCTTGTGAAATGTTAAATGATTTGATTGAAGTAGATTTTGAAACTGAAAAAGCAACAGTATTTAAAGAATATGATTATTATTTAAGTCGAGTTTATGGAGATTATATGAAGCTTCCGCCTGTTGAACAAAGAGGTAATGGAAGTGTACATTTTCTTCATGAATTTAAGGAGTGTATTGATTAATGGCAAAAGTTACAGTGGTAATTCCTTGTTATAATGTTGAAGATAAAATTGAAAGATGTTTGAATTCATTAATGAATCAAACCTATACAGATTTTACTGCTATCTTAGTTGATGATGGAAGTACTGATTCTACAGCGTCAATTATTCAGCAATATACTGAAAAAGATTTGAGATTTCAATATGTTTATAAAGAAAATGGTGGACAAGCTAGTGCTAGAAATCTTGGCATTCAGATGACCGAAAGTGAATTGATTACTTTTATTGACAGTGATGACTATGTAAAAGATCAGTATTTAGAAAAGCTTGCAATTCCTTTTGAAAATGAAAATGTCGATATGAGTGCTTGTTATTTTGAGAGAATTTATCAGGATAAAACAAGTGTGAATCGCTTTTCAGAAAATGATTTGAAATTGTCTAAATTTCCTGCTGTTTGGGCAAAAATGTTTAGAACAAATATGATTAAGTATCATCAAGTTTCCTTTCCTGAAGGATTATGGTATGAAGACTTATGCTTTTTTACTCAACTTTTAAAGTATATGAATCATTTTGTTGTTATTGACCAGTCATTATACTGTTATATTCAGAATGAGAATTCAACCATGTATACCTATTCAGATAAGATTTTTGATATTTATCAAGTGTTTAACATACTAGAAAAGGAAAAACAAGATCATGATACTTTTGAATATATTATGATTTATCATATTCTTGTTGGAACTGTTTTCAGAGCTAGTTTTAAACCAGATTTCAATTCAAAGACTATTCAATCTATCTATGAATTTGTGAATCAAAAATATCCAAAATGGTATAAAAATCCGTATATTTCAAAACAGATGAATTTATTTTATCGAACATATTTGTTGTTTTTAAGAGGAAAACAGTTTAGAATACTCTATATGATTTTGAAAAAATTCAACAAATTTGTTTCTCTTTAAATAAGGAGTGGATCGAATGAAAGAAAAGCTTATTGCCATGATTGAAGAAACAGATGAAAATGTTATTTTAAAGCGATCAGCTTTTTGGAATATGATTGCCAGTGTAATCAATTCTACACTTTCATCCATTCTTTTATTTTTTATTACTCGTTTAAATGGAGTTACTGCTGCTGGGCTTTTTTCTATCGCATCAGCTATTGCTTATCAGTGTTTGTCACTTGGAAATTTTGGTACCAGAAATGTTCAAGCTTCGGATGTAAATAAGGAATTCACTTTCAGCGATTTCTTCTTTATAAAAGTTTTATCTGCTATTTTAATGTATGCTATGCTTATATATTATTCATTTGCATCAGGATATTCTTCTGAAAAAGCTTGGATTGTGTTTACATTTGGTTTATTTAAAAGTATAGATGCTTTAGAAGATGTATTGCATGGAGAATATCATCGAAATAATCGTCTTGATATAGGTGCTGTTTTATTAACATTTCGATATATTGTAGCTTTGATTGAGTTCGTTGGAATTTACACGATAACAAAAGATTTAATCCTGACTTCTTCTATTTCTTGTTTGACAACAGTATTAATTTGTTATTTTGAAAACAGAAAAATATTTAGAAGATTCTATTCGGAGAAAATACATTTTCGTAGCGTAAAATTTAAACATCTTTTATTTATTTTGATTCCAATCAGCTTATCCAATTATGTAAGAATGTATGTGTGCAATTTACCAAAATACTCAATTGATGCTAATTTAACAGCAGAAATGCAAACTTATTTTAATATTCTCATTATGCCAGTTTTTATCATTACGTTGTTAAGTGATGTCATTTTCAGACCATTTATTACGAAACTTTCTATATTTTGGCATAATAAAGATCTACGTAATTTTAAATATTTGATTCTTCGTCAATTAATGATTGTAGTAGGTTTGACAACAATCATGGTGATTGGCGGCTATGTGATTGGATTACGCTTATTGGAAATTGTCTATGCTGTTGAATTAAGCGAGTATATGAATTCATTGATTATTTTATTGATTGCGGGTGGATTCAATACTGCAAGTGCTTTTTTGACTTTAGTTATGACAATTCAAAGGGAGCAGAAAAAATTTACTATTGTTTATATATTAACGACGGTTTTTGCTTTAATGATTGCTGATAACTTAATTATTCATTATCAGATCATTGGAGCTTCTATCTTATATTTGTTTATTTGTTTTATGTTTTTTGCAGCGTTTATGTTTTTTGTTGCAGTGAGAATAAAAAAAGAAGAAAAACAATTAAAGGAGAATTTAGAATGAAATTACTGGTAACAGGTTATAACGGTCAGCTTGGCTATGATGTAGTTAAAGAGGCACAATCAAGAGGATTAGAGGCTGTTGGTGTAGATATTCAGGAAATGGATATTACCGATAAGAAACAGGTTCATGATGTGATTACTTCAGGAAATTATGATGCTGTTGTACACTGTGCTGCCTGGACAGCAGTTGATAAAGCTGAAGAAATGGTTGATGTTTGCCGAAAAGTTAATGTTGAAGGAACTGCTAATATCGTTGATACATGTAAAGAATTAGATATTCCT
>CAMEIZ010000111.1 GCA_945919165.1 uncultured Traorella sp. | reverse complement strand
GCTTTAACATATAAAAGATCACCATCACAGATTCTGGCATTGACCATGGAATCTCCGCTTACACGAAGATAGAAATCACCCTGGCGGCTTTCTGCTTCGCTGACATCTTCATAGCCAAGAATATTTTCTTCAGCATACATATTGTAGCCGGCTTTCACAATACCCAAAATAGGTTTTTTTGTGCTGAGGTGATCCTGTCCGAGAAGATGGTCTGGGCTGGTTTGCAGAACATCGGCTAATTTTTGGAGTTTTTCAGGAGATATTTTTTTGGTTTCACCGGATAACCAGCGGCATACACTGGGTCTGGATGCGCCTGTTGCTGCCATGATATCTTCAATTTTTAAATGGAGCTGTTTTTTTCTTTGTTTTATGATTTGATTTTGAAGCATTGTTTTCACCTCAAGTTTATATTATCAAATAAACTTGTTAAATGCAACATATAATTTGTTATATTAAAAAATAACGTAAAAAAAGTATCAAAATATATTGATAAATGAGATTTAAAGTGAAATAATAAAACGGGAGGCGAGAAAATGAAAGAGAGAGTGATCCTACATTGTGATATTAATCACTGCTATGCACAGATTGAGGAAATGATGGCTCCTGAATTAAGAAATATAGCAATGGCAGTAGGCGGTCATGAAGAAAGCCGTCATGGGATCATTTTAGCCAAAAATGATCTGGCGAAGAAGTATAAGATCAAAACCGGTGAATCTTTACGAGAGGCTTATAAAAAATGTCCGCATTTGCTCATTGTGCATCCGCATTATGAAGAATATCTCTATTATACGGAAAAAGTTAAAAATATTTATCGTGAATACAGTGATCGTGTAGAAAGTTTTGGATTAGATGAAGCTTGGGTAGATATCAGTAATAGTGTTTCTTTATATGGAAATCCTAAAAAAATCGCAGAAATCATCCAGCAAAGAGTATTGGAAGAAGTAGGTCTGACAATTTCAATCGGACTTAGCTTTAATAAAATTTTTGCGAAACTGGGAAGTGATATGATCAAGCCAATGGGACTTGTGGAAATCAATCGTGATAACTACAAATATAAAGCATGGGATCTTCCTGTACAGGATCTTTTGTGTGTCGGCAGAGCTACACAGGCCAAATTAAATCTTTATGGTATTGAAACCATTGGTGATTTGGCTTGCTTTGATGTAAATGTATTAAAACGTAATCTTGGGAAAATGGGAGAAATTATTTACTGGTTTGCGAATGGCTATGATCAAAGTGAAGTAGCTTTTGTTGGTTCTGCAGAAGAAGCTAAGTCGATTGGTAATGGTATTACAACACCCAAAGATATCCGGAATATGGAAGAGGCTAAAATTGTCTTTTATGTTTTGTGTGAATCGGTGGCGCAGCGTGCAAGAGAACAGGGACTTGAAGGAAAATGCGTCAGCATTCATCTTAGAGATAAAGATTTGAAAAGCTTTTCCAGACAGAAAAAAATAGAGCGGGCAACAAATGACAGTGATGAAATGATGGCGGCTGTTATGGAACTGTTAGAGAAAAACTATGATTTTTTAAAGCCTTTAAGAAGTGTTACAGTAACATTGTCAAAGCTTCAGATGGAAAAACAGGAATATCAGATGTCATTGTTTGAAAATGAAAACAGTCGGCAAAGAAAACGACAGCTTGAAGAAACGATTGATCAGATACGAAGCCTTTATGGCCATGATGCTGTAAAGCGCTGCAGTATGCTGATTGATGAGGAATTAAGTGGTTTTGATCCTAAAAATGATCATACCATCTTTCCAGTAGGATACTTCTCATGATGCAGCTGTATAAACGTTATGTCAGTGTTATCTGCCTTGTGGACAAAGAGGGGAAAATTAAACCTTTGATGATTGTTTGGGAAAATGGAGAAAAATACCCGATTGATCGTATACTGGAAATAAGAAATGCGACAAGTGAAGTTGGCGGATGTGGCGTGTTGTATCGCTGTCGCATTCAGAATCAGGAAAGAAGGCTTTTTTATGAAAGGAATCGATGGTTTATCGAAAGTACAAAGCCATAAATGGAAGAAAAAAATTATGTATTTTTATTGATTTGTTATTTTTTTAATACTATCATAAAAGTATGAAAAAGAAAGAATATCCGGCAGACAAAATCAGCAGTTATTTCTATAAAGAAAAATTACTTGTTTTTTGGATTGTTGTAACAGGAACATTATGTTCGCTTTTTATGGTCAGTGTAAATGTTGCACAGGGAAGACTTTTGGATACACTGCTTGAATATGAGCATGTTGATGAGCTGATACGTTCAGCAGTTGTTTTTGTGCTGATTGTATCATTGATACAGCTTTTAAGACTTATAAAACGCTATTATACGAGAAGATTTGCAAATCGTACAGCTTTTAGTATGCGCAAAATCATGTTTACGCAGATGATTCTTGAGCCTTTGGATAAAATAGAACAATCTCAAAGTGGGGATCATATCACCAGAATGTTGAGTGATGTTGATTTGTGTGCTGAGGGAATGCGTAAAGTCATGACAGAAGTATTTGACACCGGTATGCTGATTATATCTTATTTTGGCGGTATGCTGATGTATGATGTTAAGCTTTCACTGATTGCATCCTTATGTATTCCTTTAGCTAGTTTAATGGCTACGCTCATGAAACGCTTTGTTGAGAAAAAGACGAGTATTTATCGTGAAGCCAGCTCTTATAACGCCAATTTGACATTGGAACAATGTTCTCATATTTTACTATATCGGACACATTCGATGGAAGATAAAGCACAAAAGGAATATGAACGTGTACAGCAGGATTTGAAAAAGAAAGCTTTTAGTGTTGCTATGCTGGAAAATGCCCTGATTCCGATTTACCAGATTTTATCGATGTCAGGAATTGTCATTGTGATTCTGATAGGCGGTCAGTATGTTATTTCAAAAAGCTGGAGTATTGGAGATTTTACTGCTTATCTTGCAATTTATGCCCTGTTAGCAGATAAGGCAAGCAAAGCTGCCAAAGTATTTAATATTACGCAGAAAGCGAAAGTAAGCTGGCAAAGAGTGAAGCAGTATATGAAACATGAGACTCTTATGCTGCCCAATGATGCGGATTGTCAGGCAGAAACAATGCAGGTTAAGAATTTATGTTTTACTTACCCAAATGCAAATGAGCCAGTATTTCAAAATATCAGTTTTGAATTGAAAAAGGGAGAAATACTGGGTGTTTGTTCATTGGTGGCTCAGGGTAAATCAACACTGCTTTTGTCATTGCTGCAGGAATATCCATATGAAGGAACGATTCTTTTTGATCATGAAGAAAAATGTGCCAGCTGTTCTTCTAATCTTTTATCGTATATGGGACATGATCCTTATTTGATGAGTGATACAATTCAGGAAAATATTGAAATGGGCAGAAAGGGAAATATGAAAGAAGCACTTGCTGATGCCTGCTTTGAAGAGGATTTAATGAAAATGCCAAAGAAAGAAAAAACGTCTGTTGGCAGCAGTGGGATGGCTATGTCAAATGGTCAGCAACAACGTATTGCACTGGCAAGAGCTTTATATCGTACAACTTGTTTTATGCTGTTAGATGATCCATTTGCGGCATTAGATGAGAAAACAGGAGATGAAGTATTTGACAATTTAAGAAAGCATCACAAGAATCAGGGTATTTTATTAACGACTCATAAGACGGGAATACTTCGAAAATGTGATCGAATACTTTGTCTTGAAAATGGTTCTTATCAGATAGGAACCCATGATGAGCTGATGAAAACCTGTGCTACCTATCAACAGCTTCAGAAAGAAGGTGTCTAGGATGAAACGATCATTTCTGACACAATGTATAGTGAAAATGGTGAATCAGCATCGTGTCATGTTTTTTCTGTTTTGTTTGCTGCTTGTGGCAACGGTTTTGATTTCATTGGTTCCGGCTCAGGTTCTGCGTTATTTAATTGATGGTATATTTGAGAAACAACGCACTGATTTATTGTTCATGGGAGCTTTGGCTTATTATGGTGTTTTAGTCTTGACGAATTTGTTTGAATTGGCCAAGGAAACAGGTCTGGCATGGATAGGTCAATCACTTACGCAATTAATCTGTAATGAAATGATGGCCAAATTAACCCGTATCAAAACAAGTTATTTCACAAAAGAAGATCCGGCCTATATTGCTTCTTACTTTTTAAATGATGCTCAGACGATTTCATCAGTGTTTTCAAATGGTGTTATTGCCATGATTGTGAATTGTTTTAAAATAATCGGTATACTTGTTACCATTTTATTATTTTCAAAAGAACTGGCGATTCTTTTAGTTATTTTATTGCCTCTTCTGATGATATTTACTCGTTTTGTCCAGAAAAAAATGCTGACAAGCCAAATGGAAAATCGTTTGAATATCGCCAATATGACGAAAACCATTGCTGACAGTGTTCATACAGCCCGCATTATGAAAGTATTTCATCGCCATCACTATCATCAGAATAAATTTGAAAATAGTGCAGAAGCCGTATTCACAACAAATGAAAGAATTAATTTCTTTGATTCTCTGTATTCACCAATTACTCAGATTGTGTTATCACTGGTCATTGTATTTATTGTGTTTCTGACAAGCGGTGAATGGATATCCTCTCAATTGACAATCGGAATGTGTGCGGCAAGTGTTGATTTGATGACGAAATTATTTGCACCTATTGAAAGTCTGGGTATGGAGCTTCAGTCTATTCAACAGGCTGTTTCAGGAATTCGAAGAATCAATCGTTTTTATGAAATTGAAGAAGAAGAAATACAGCGTAATAAAAAAATGGAAGATTTAAAAAAGAACGATTCACTGGTTCTTAAATTTGATCATGTCTTTTTTGAATATGATCAGGATGTTTCAGTATTGAAGGATGTATCATTTGTGTTTGATCAGTCTAGGCGAAATGTTATAATCGGAAGAACAGGAGTAGGTAAATCAACTTTATTTAATTTGGTAATGGGTCTGTATCCTCCTACAAAGGGCAGTATAACCATTAACGGTATTCATCCTCATGAAATCAGAAAAGAAGATTTAAGGAAAATATTTGGACGTGTAGATCAAAATTTTATGTTCATTCTGGGAACTTTAAAGGAACAGATCACATTGAAAGATGAACGTTATAGTGATGAAGATGTGATTCGAGTCATGAAATTATGCGGTCTTCATGAAACAGCGATGAGCTTGGAAAAAGGATATGATACAATTGTCAATGAAAATTCTTTTTCAAAAGGGCAGTGTCAGCTGTTATCAATTGCACGAGCTCTTATTGCAAATCCTTTGATTTTTCTGCTGGATGAAATGAGTGCCAATCTGGATGTGGTATCAGAAAAGAAAATGTTGGAAGTCATCGATCAGATTGCAAAAGATCATTTGATATTGTCAATCACCCATCATCAGGAAATCTTACGTGAAGAAGATCATCTGATTTATTTAAAAGACGGAAAAGTTGAACAGGAAAAAAATAAAATCAGTTCGTGAAACTGATTTTATTTTACATCAGGCAATTTCTCTGTAAAATCATAAAAATCTTTGCCACTGCCTTGCCACTTACACATGATAGGCAGTTGATCACTGTTTAAAAGGTAGTCTTTTACTAAAAATAAAGGAATACCCAAAGATTCAATAACACCATCTTCTTTTACATCATTTCCTACCATCATACAATCCTCAAGACACAGATCGTTTTTTAATATAACTTCTTTGAAAGAAGTGAGTGCTGCCGTACCTATTTTAATAACGGTAGATGGGATGGTAATTGATTGAACCTTTCTGCATCCTAGGAATGCTGAACCACCTATTTCCTGAAGAC
>CAMEIZ010000110.1 GCA_945919165.1 uncultured Traorella sp. | reverse complement strand
TCCATTAACATATTTGGGATATGAATTGGGTACGAAATCTATTTCGATGATTACTGAAAATGCAGAAAAGATTTCCAGAGCTGCAAGTATTGTAGGTATCATGGTAATTGGCGGATTAATTGCAACTTACATTTATTTAGGAGTAACAGTAGCCATCCCGTTAAATGATGGAATTACATTGGATCTTCAAACTGAATTATTGGATAAGATTTTCCCTAATCTGTTATCGATTGCTTATGTAGGTATTCTTTATTATCTGTTGAAAAAGAAAAATGTGAAACCAGTTTGGTTGATTTTGGGTACTTTTGTGATTGTATTGGTTGCAGCATATTTTGGAATTATGTAATATGAGAATCATTGGATTTAAGAATTATGAAGAAATGAGTCAGGCTAGCGCACAACTCATGAAACAAACTATTTTGGAAAATCAGACTGCCAATATTTGTCTTGCCAGCGGTGGTTCTCCTGAGAGAACTTATCAAATTTTTTCTGAAATTGTACAAGATTTAGATCTCACAAGTTTGAAAATAACAAAATTGGATGAATGGTGTGATGTAGATCCTGATTCTGAATATTCATGTGAGAAATATCTGAAAGAGAGGGTTATTCTTCCATTAAAATTGAAAGATCATCAGTTTATTCGATTTTCTCCAATGTCAGATGACTATGTATCAGAATGTGAAAATGTCCATACAGCATTGATGGAAAATCCTATAGACTTATGTATTTTAGGTTTTGGGAAAAACGGTCATTTGGGTTTGAACGAACCTCATGAATTTCTACAACCTTTTGCACATGTTGCTGAATTGTCCCAAACAACTCGTCATCATGCGATGATTGAGACAAATCCTCATATTATTAAGGGAATGACAATTGGATTGGCGGAAATCATGGCATCAAAAAAAGTACTTCTTCAGGTTAGCGGAGAAGGTAAAAAAGAAATCTTTGAAAGATTCATGTCAAAAAAACTTGATCCTTATTTACCTGCTTCTTTTTTATGGATGCATCCAAATGTAGAAGTATATGTAAGAGAAGATCAGTTTCAGCTTTAAGATAAGAAAATTGTTCATGAATTGATAAAATTATAGGGTTGATTCCAAAATAAAGGAATCAATCCTTTTTTAACTCTTATCTAGACTTTTAATTGAAATCAACCATAAGTTGTATGAATAACAACGAACAGTTGGAACATTCAACTATCATTCGCTTTCTTTTTGGTGAATGTTAATTTAAAATTGGAGACAGAAAGAAGGAAGAATATGAAAAAATATACAAGCTTTTCAACATTTATAAAGCAGCTTGATCTAATCAGAGAAGCTCATATGTCTTATTTATATCTCTGTTATGTGATCGCTGCTCTTTTTGGAGGTTTACTTCCAGTCTTATCTGTTTTTTATACCAAATGGATTATAGATGTTATTATGAAAAATCAGAGTGAACAGGAATTGATTCATATTGTTGTGATGCTGAGTGCTGCCAGTATCATTTGTTTTGTTGTGAAAACACTAGTTGAGGGATTTGGATCAAGTTTATATATTCGGCTTCGTCAAAATGAATTTAATCGCTGTGCTAAACTTTATCATGATGTTGACTATCAGTATATTGAAGATTCTTTTTTTCAGGATCATGTACAGGTAGGCTTTGTTGCTTTAGAAGGAGATGGAAGAGGCTTTCAGCATGTTTATGAAATGATAGGACGATTGTTTGGTGAATTGGTGACAATAATCTTGTTTTTTATCTTAATTTTTCAATTTAATATTTGGATCAGTGTATTATGTGTTGCCTCAACATGCCTGATTACTTATATCAATCGCAGTATTTCGGACTATGCACATAAAAGAGAAGATGATGAGGCAAAAGCCTATCGACAGTCCCACTATTTTAATTCAACCTGTTCAGATTTTGCCTATGGTAAAGATATTCGTGTCTTTCATTTGAAAGATCATCTGATGGACATCTATCAAGAAAAATCAAAGCAGTATATACAAGTGATTCGTGAGATAGAAAACAAACGGTTTAAAATTGGCTTATGGGAACTCTTAGCTTTGCTGATTCAGGATGGTCTTTCTTATAATTTGGTTATTTTAGGATATTTGAATGGGCAGCTTGATTTATCTTCAACAGCCATGTATTTGTCTGTGATTGTTGGGTTTACAACTGTCATGAGGACTTTTTCTGAAAATGTTTCAATCCTTTTAACGGATTTGAAGTTAAGCAGTACGTATTTTGACATGATTTATGATCAGAGCTATTATTCAAGAAAGCATCACTTAAAAGCTTTTGATCCAGCAACTCCTGTTGAAATCGAATTTAGACATGTCAGCTTTCGCTATCCCAATACAGAAAAGTATATCCTGAAGGATTTCAGTTTTACTATTCATCAGAAAGAAAAGCTGGCCATAGTAGGAACGAATGGTGCCGGTAAAACTACTATTGTGAAACTGATCTGCGGATTGTTTAAACCTGAAAGCGGTGAAATACTCATCAACGGCATTAATGTAAATGAATTTGATCAACAGGAATATTATAAAATGTTTAGTGCCGTATTTCAGGATTATGAAATCTATGGATGTACAATTCTGGAAAATGTCATTGGAAATGATACTGATGAAAAATCACGTCAAATTGGAAAAGAATGTCTCAGACGTGTGGGATTAGAAGCAAAGATCAATCAGCTTGAAATGGGTTATGAGACACCTTTAGTAAAAGTAATCGATCCAAATGGTGTTGATCTTTCTGGCGGTCAGAAGCAGAAGATTGCGATTGCCCGCGCTTTATATAAGAATGGGAATGTGGTCATTTTAGATGAGCCGACCAGTGCTCTTGATGCATTGGCTGAAGCAGAGATTTATCATTCCTTTGATGATTTGGTGAAGGATAAAACGGCCATATATATATCCCATCGTCTTTCATCTACGAAGTTTTGTGATAAAATTGCTTATTTTGATGAAAACGGTCTTCAGGAATATGGCAGTCATGATGAACTGATGGCTATGAAAAAAGGATATTATCATATGTTTCAAGTTCAGGGGCAGTATTATCAAGAAGGAGCTAAATTATGAGAAAAAAGACTTTACCGCGTTTTATTCATTTTGCTTATCAGACACATAAAGAGTATTTCTTTGTCATGTTTTTCAGCTCGCTTGTGACAACAGCCCAGACTCTGTTAGGTGCATATACAATTTCCCTTCTGATTCATCAATTGGAAATGGGCAGAGTGGAAGAAACAATCTTACTTTTAATCATGATTGTGATCATTGAAATGATTCTTATGTTTCTTAATAAATGGATGAATCGATTATTAAAAATTCATCAGAATGAGATGCATGAAGGAGTCTGTCGAAGAATATCGGAAAAAATCATGTCATTACCTTTTGCTTATCTTGAAAGCAATTATTACATGGAATTGAAAAAGAATGCGGAAATGGGTGTTAATAACATGGGAGCTGTCTATCAATTCTGTGAAGGTTTTTTTAAGATTGCTTCTTCATTGTTATCATTATTAGGATTAGGATTCATCATTTTCAGTTTTGATCCAATTTTGATTGTGATATTGGCTGTGGGTATTTGTTTGAATATTCTGCTTGTTTTGATGTCGATGAAAACTCAGATCAAGTTTTTTCATGATTTACTTCCGATTAATTTCAAGTATGGCTACTATATGGATACGATTATCAGTGAAAAAAATGCGAAAGATTTTCGATTGTATTCCAGTTTTGATCTGATTTATAAAAAATTTTCTGATTTTTCTAAAAACATTTCTGAATATTTCACTAAACTCAATATGAAAATGGCTATCTATCAGTCATTTATATCAACAGTTCGCTATATTCAAATGGCTTTGGTGTATATTCTGGTTGGAATCAGAACGATTCTCAATCATTTATCGATTTCAGAGTTTACGCTTACTGTATCAGCAGCCCTGAGCTTTTCTGATTGTATTACTTCGATGATTGAAGTGAGTTCATCTTTGATGAGATCCATTGAATATGTGAAACCTATTTTAGAATTAATGGATATAGAAGAAGATGAAAATAAGGGAAAAGAACAGCTTGATGAGATTCAAAGCATTGTTTTTGATCATGTGAGCTTTGCTTATCCAAATACAGATACACTGATTTTAGATGATATTTCTTTTACGATGCATAAAAATGAAAAAATCTCGATAGTCGGATTAAACGGTGCAGGAAAGACAACTATCGTAAAATTAATCTGTCGTCTTTATGCTCCAACACAAGGAAAAATCTATATCAATGATCATTTGATTACAGATTATGAAGCACAAAGCTATTTGTCTAAAATCAGTACAGTATTTCAGGATTATAAGATGTTTGCCATGTCGATAAAGTATAATGTTTCCTTCGATGTTAGTTTGGAAAATGTGAAAAAGCTTTGTTATGACACTCATGTTGCTAGCGTGATAGAAGCACTGCCTAATCAGTGGAATAGCATTCTTTCAAAAGCTTATGATGAAAAGGGAATTGAACTTTCCGGAGGACAAACGCAGAAAATTGCTATCGCTCGTGCATTGGCAAAACCGGCTGATTTGTTGATTTTGGATGAGCCAACCAGTGCACTTGATCCTTTGGCGGAGGCAGAAGTATATGAGAATTTTAATGGACTGGCTAAAAACAAAATGGCCATCTATATTTCTCATCGTATGTCTTCTTCCATTTTCTGTGACAAAATATTAGTATTAGAAAAGGGACACATCAGTGATTTTGATACACATCAGAATTTGATGAAGAAAAAAGACAGTCTGTATTATAAGCTGTTTATGACACAGGCAAAAAACTATGCATTAAAATAAAACCTGCCAGCGCAGGTTTTAGTTTTGCATATGAATCTGTTCCCCATAGATGAGCGGGAAGCGGACTAATTGGTCACCATTTATATCTTCATGATGCAGATGAACAGCCGTAATCTGATGATTCTCATAAGTGTTGTAATAATAAATTCCCTGATCTAAGTTGCAGCAGGATGTATAAAGTGTAATTTCATATTTTTCATCACCGACATCACAGCATCCTCGCTGTTGATCTACACTGCCTAAAATATGAAAAAACTGACTGACACTGGCATTTTCTGAATCATCTGACACTGAATTGAGTTTTGTGAAAGCTACTCTGACAAAACGTGATTGAGAAGATAAATCACCTGGTAATCCCAAAGCTCCCATTCCGCGGCTGTATGTTGTTAGATTGAGTTTATCAGAGAATGTGTTAGTAGGCTGTTTTGGTGAAAGAGCCATATAGTTATTTAAATGAAACAGTTGTTCATCAAATGGAGGATTGTTGGTTAAGACACCTACCGGGTTATCATAAATCTTAAGTCCTTCTTTGACAGCTTCTACCACAATACATTCATCTTTATCTGCCAAAATCCAGTGCAGTTGGGCTATGGGGAGTTTTTCAGAGAAAGGTGTATCAGTAAGATTGAGAGTTGTCAGTTTTTCCTTTGCTTCTTTAACATTGGCACATTGTCCTAAGATCCATGGAATAAATTCAAACTGAGCAATATTGTCTTTTTTTCGATATACGGCATTTCCGACAAAGTTTAAGCCGGCCATGCCCAATCCTTTTTCATTCATGGCATCATAATAAAGGGGAGTGTTGTCGATCACACAAGCCATACCAATCAAAGCATAATGCGTATTCATTTCACCTTGATGACGAAAGTGAAAGGGGAAATGAGCGGGAGTAATCGTAACTTCATCTCCATAAGAAAACTCATAATCTAATGTACGTCCAAAATAAGAATTTTTAGTTTTATAGGTTGCAGCTGTACACATATTGACCTCCTGAATATAAAATCACTTTATCATAACCACTCATAAATTTCAATTTTGGTAAAAAATAATTTTCTGTTTTTTTTACATCTGATAAACATTGTCTAGCAGGATTAGTATGAGAAGAATTTAAAGAACCATGCAAAAATTAAAGAACATGACCAATTAAGATTGATTTTAGTGAACAAATGTTTTATAATATGAAAGCAC
>CAMEIZ010000109.1 GCA_945919165.1 uncultured Traorella sp. | reverse complement strand
AGCTAAGATAAAAATTTCATCTTTATGCAAATATTCGACCTGCCAAAAGCCTTCCGAATATTCAAACTCCATTTCAGGATATTGATCTTGTTATTTTCAGAGAAAATACCGAAGATTTATATGTAGGTAAAGAAGAGAAAATTGATGAAAATACGGTATATGCGACTAAAATCATTACCCGTCGGTGTTCAGAAAGAATCATTCACGCAGCTTTTGATTATGCCATTCAGCATCATCGCCAAAAAGTGTGCTGTGTTCATAAAGCCAATATTTTAAAAATGAGTGATGGCATGTTTTTGAGCATTTTCAAAGAAATTGCTAAGCAATATCCAACTATTCAAAGTGAAGATTATATCGTGGACAATGCCTGTATGCAGATGGTCATGCATCCTGAAAAATTTGATGTTATGGTTATGCCTAATCTATATGGTGATATTTTAAGTGATTTAGCCAGTGGCTTAATTGGGGGATTAGGCTTTTTGCCAAGTGCCAATTTAGGAGAAAAGATGGCGATGTTTGAAGCCGTGCATGGCAGTGCACCGGATATTGCCAATCAAAATCTGGCAAATCCAACAGCTCTTTTATTAAGTGCCTGCATGATGCTGGATTATTTACAGGAAGAAAAGACAGCAACATGTATCCGTACCGCTTTATTTACGGTTTTAGAAGAAGGTAAAATTCGAACTCAGGATTGTGGCGGTCAGGCGAAAACAGATGAATTTGCAGATGAGATTATTTCTAAAATAATCATATAATTTTAAAGATAAACTATTAATATTTTCTTATATTTTTTTTCAAGGACTGGTTTTTTATTCTGAAAAGTGATAGAATGACTGCGTGTCAAGGACACAGGAAAGAAGAGGAGATACAAAATGAAAAAAATTTTATCGGCTCTGGCATTACTGTTAGTCGTTGCAGGCTGCAGCAATACACCAAAAGAACCAGAAAAACCAGAAGGACCAGCAGCAATCACTACATTGGATTGTGCTACATTTGCTGAAGAGTTAGGCAATACGGCAACTGAAAACGTGCGTGTTTATGTTGCTGACTATGAAAAGCCAACTAGCGGATTAGTAGAATTAAATCTTGACAGCGATGATTTGAAAAATGAAATCAAAACTGTATTAAGCGGTCTTGAACTTGAAAAAGCAGAAAACCAGGATAAGGTTTATGGAACTGCATTATTCTTTGTTGATTTAAATAAGACATTGGATACAAATTATGCTCGTGTGATTCTGATTGATTCTACATTAACTGTTCAGACTCGTGAAGGCTTTGTGAATTATACAGTAGATGATGAAGCTGCTGCACAGATCAAAGTAATTACTGATGCTTTGATTGATGCATACGTTGAAGAAGAATAATTCAATTTCCAGAAAAGAGGTTTCGACCTCTTTTTCTTATACATTTTTAAGAATATGTCAAAACAATTGACTTGCATTCTGATAAAAGAAGTGTATAATACTATTAGCACTAAAATATCATGAGTGCTAACGGAGGTATTTATGAGTCGAAATAAACAATTCAAAGCAGAATCTAAACGATTGCTTGATTTAATGATCAATTCAATCTACACACACAAAGAAATCTTTTTAAGAGAGTTGATTTCCAATGCCAGTGATGCCTTGGATAAACTGAATTATCTTTCATTGAATGAAAAGGGTGTAGACCGTGAAAACTTGAAAATCCGTATTTCAAGCAGTGAAGAGAATAAAACAATTGTCATCAGTGATAATGGTATTGGTATGAATGAGGCTGAACTGGAAGAAAATCTGGGAACAATCGCCAAGAGTGGTTCTTTAGCATTCAAACAGCAGCTTGATGACACAAAAAAAGATGATGTGGATATCATTGGACAATTTGGTGTTGGATTCTATGCAGCTTTCATGGTTGCTAAAGAAGTGGTGGTAGAAAGTAAGAAGTATAATGAAGAAAAAGCATATCGCTGGACAAGTGATGGCAGCAATGGATATCGCATTGAGGAATGTGAAAAAGCTGAAAGAGGTACAACGATTACTTTATTCTTAAAAGATGATACAGAAGAAGAAAACTATTCAGATTACGCAAAACAGTTTAAGATTGAAATGCTAGTCAGCAAATATTCTGACTATATCCGTTACCCGATTACGATGATGGTTTCAAAACAAGAGGGTGAAGGAGAGGATAAGAAATTAGTTGTTGAAGAAAAAACATTGAATTCAATGGTTCCTTTATGGAAAAGAAATAAATCAGAAATAAAGGATGAAGAATATCATGATTTCTACAAAAATAAATTCAATGATTATCAAGATCCTCAAAAGGTCATTCACAGTCATGTTGAAGGAGCTGTTACCTTTGATGCATTGCTGTTTATTCCAAGTCATGCTCCTTACAACTATTATTCACAGGATTATGAAAAGGGATTACAGCTTTATTCAAGCGGCGTCTTTATCATGGATAAAGCCAGTGATCTGATACCTGAACATTTCCGTTTTGTACGCGGTTTAGTTGATTCACAGGATCTCAGTTTGAATATTTCTCGTGAAATGCTTCAACATGATCGTCAACTTAAAGCTATGGCTGGTAAGATTGAAAAGAAGATTCAGTCTGAATTGAAAAAAATGCTGATGAATGAACGTGAAGAATATGAAAAATTCTGGGCTAATTTTGGCTTACAGCTGAAATATGGTGTCTATAATGATTTTGGTGCTCATAAAGAAATGCTTCAGGATCTGTTGCTGTTTGTCAGCAGTTATGAAAAAAAGCTTGTTACTTTAAAAGAATATGTGGACCGTATGAAGGAAGGTCAGGAAGTAATTTACTTTGCCAGTGGAGAAGATGTTGAAAAACTTGATAAGCTGCCAAGTGCTGAACTGGTAAAAGATAAAGGTTATGAAATTCTTTATTTAACTGACAATGTGGATGAATTTGCTCTTCAGGTTTTAATGGAATATGAAGGCAAGAAGTTTAAAAATATTGCTCAGGGAGATTTGAATCTGGAAAGTGAAGAAGAAAAGAAACAGGTTGAAGAAAAGAAAGAAGAGAATAAAGATCTTCTGGAAGCATTAAAAGAAAGCTTAAAAGATAAAGTCAGCGATGTAAAACTGTCAACTCGTTTAAAAACACATCCAGTATGTTTAAGTGCTGATGAAGGTATAAGTTTTGAAATGGAAAGAGTCCTCTCACAGATGCCTGAGGGAAACCCATATGGTATGAAAGCTGTTCGTATTTTGGAAATTAATCCAAATCATGCGATCTTTAATGCCTTACAAAGCGTTTATGCTAAGGATAAATCTAAAATTGATCAGTATGCATCACTGCTTTATGATCAGGCAATGCTGATTGAAGGCTTTGATCTTGCAGATCCAATTGCCTTTACAAATGCGGTTTGTGAATTAATGGTAGAAGCAAGTAAATAAATAAATGGGGAAATCTTTTGTTAAGATTTCCTTTTTTTATTCGAAAAACCTTCTGGTCATATTATTTTGATGTTGATTTTAAACGGAGTATAGTGAACATATAGAAGGAGGACTTATGCAAGTAAAATTTAAAGGTGAATATACACCTGTTGATGTTAATGTCAGTGTAAATGACAGAATGAAGGACTTCGTTGTAGTTGATTCAAAAATGAATGAAATCAGAAGCTATGAGCTGAAAGGAATCAAACTCATTTTAAGTGTTCCAAGTGTGGATACTTCTGTATGTTCCATGGAATTATCAAAATTTGTCGAATATATTCAGGATCAGGATGTAACACTGATTTCGATCTCACAGGATCTTCCATTTGCACTGGATCGCTGGTGTCAGGCAAATCGATCTGATAAGATTATAGCTGCAAGTGATTTCAGATATCATGATTTTGAAAGGGTAAGCGGTCTTTTGATGAAAAAGATTGGGTTATTTTCAAGAAGTGTTTTGATTGTCGATGAAGATAATAAAATCCGTTATTTGGAAATTGTTGAAGATGTTTCATGTGAGCCAAATTATGAAAAAGTCATTCAACAACTAAACAGATTGAAAAAATAAGAAAAAGCCTTGTTAACTGGAATCAGTCAGCAAGGCTTTCTTTTGGGTTAATATCACAGATACGCTGTATATGAAGACCTAAATAGCCAATTTCAATACGCGGTATGGTATGATGAAGCTCTTTACCCACACGCAGCAAAATCTTTTCAGCAACATCATAGGCTCTTGGAAATCTTGATTGAACATAGTCATCCATATCCAGATTGAGTTTTTCATCTGTTTTAATGCGTATCAGCATATATTTCATATGCGTTAAAAGACGGCTGTAAGCAAGCGAATAAACATTGATGTGAGTCTGAAAAGTATCTTCGATGAGTTTGATACTTTCATTAATGATAATAGCTGCCTGCATACCTTCATCAACTTTTTCATTACTTCTGGCACTATGCAGATGCAAGGTGATATAACCAATTTCATCGTCATTGATTTCAATGCCGAGTCTGTCATAAATAATCTTTTTTACCTGCTTTGCAGCCTGGTATTCTTCGGGGTTCATGACACGGATTTCATTGGCAAAAGGATTGGAAATAACAAGATTATTTCGAATTCTTTCAATGGCAAAAGCAATATGGTCACTTAATGGTAATAGAATGTTTGGATCAATGTCGCCAAGTGTCTTTTGAGCGTATTCTAAGAGTTCATGAGTGATTTCCAAAAAGATCGGATTGATTTTGTCAATGGAAGCATTTCGTTCATTTTCTTTCTGAAGCTTATAAAGGATTGCAGTTTCAGAAAGATTGATTTTTTCACCGGCTTTTTTTCCAAAACCAATTCCTTTTTCCATGATCAGATATTCCTGATCATTTTTTAAGACAACAATGGCATTATGATTTAATACTTTACTAATTTCAAACATTCTATCCCCTCCTAATGATTAGGAAACTTTGATAATTTCTTCGTTTGTATGAACATCTCCAAGCTTCATCAGTTGAAGATGCTGATCATTTGACAAGTTGGTAAAAACAAGTACACTGGCATCACTTTTAGCATGTTCTTGAATATATTGTAAATCAAAAGACATGAGTTTGTCACCCTTTTTAATTTTTTGATCTACTTCTACACAAACATCAAAGCCTTCACCGTTCAGTTTTACGGTGTCAATCCCAATATGAAGCAATAATTCAACCCCATCCTGACTTTCAATACCAATGGCATGCTTCGTAGGGAAGATCATTTTTACAGTACCATCACATGGGGCAACAACATTACCATCAGTTGGGAAAATAACAATCCCATCCCCCATCATCTTTTGTGCAAAGGTTTCATCAGGAGCTTCACTGATCAGTTTCATTTCTCCTGTTAGAGGGGAAACAAAGACTTCTTTTGTTTCAGTATTTTTAACTTCTTCAATGATATTGACTTCTTCCTGTTGGGCATTTGGATTTTGCAGATAATCTTCAAGATTTGATTTGATAACAGTAACTTTTGGTCCATAAATAATCTGAACGCCTTTTCCCTTAAAGACTACACCGGCAGCACCCGTTGCTTTTAAGACATCTTCACTGACTTTTGAAGCATCAAAAACGGTAATACGAAGACGAGTCGCACAGCAGTCGACATCAGAAATGTTCTCCTTTCCGCCTAATCCTTTGACGATCATGGCACTCATGGAATCATGATTGCCTGCTGGTGTATTTTCATTGCGAGCATTAACATCAGCACGTGTATAAAGCTTGGTTTCTTCATTTTCATCTTCACGTCCAGGAGTTTTCAAATTCATTTTTTTGATCAAAAAGCTGAAGACAAAGTAATAAACGATAAAGTAAATAATACCGATCAAGACAATCCAGTACCAGTTTGTTTTCGCATTTCCCTGTAAAATACCAAATAAGGAAAGGTCAATCAAACCTCCTGAGAAAGTCATACCGACACCTACTTGGAAGATATGCATCAGCATATAAGCCAAACCCGCAAATATACAATGAATGACATAAAGAAGCGGAGCTACAAAAAGGAAAGTGAATTCCAAAGGTTCTGTAATACCAGTCAGCATACTTGTTAAGGCAGCTGACAGTAAAAGACCACCGGCAATCTGTCTTTTTTCAGGTTTGGC
>CAMEIZ010000108.1 GCA_945919165.1 uncultured Traorella sp. | reverse complement strand
ATAACTTCTCCTTACTTCTAGTATACAGGAAAAAAAGATCTTTTAAAAGAGCTTCCTTACAAATCTGTCATATCTATTTCATTTATCATAAAATCAGGTATAATACTCATATAGGAGGCGGTATGATGGGAATGGATCAAGCGTTGCTGTTTTGGATCATTGCCTGCGTGATGTTTACACTTGTTGAAGCTTTCACTCAGCAGTTTGTATCCATATGGTTTCTCAGCGGCAGTATCGTCGCTTTAATCGCATCTGTAATCGGTGCAACGATGGATATTCAGCTTGTGCTGTTTCTTTTGGTTTCATTTGTGACTTTGATTGCATTCAGGCCCTTTGTCAAGAAGCATATTCAGGGACATATTTATGCTACCAATTCAGATATGAATGTGGGGCAGCTGGCTATTGTGACCCGGGATTTTGATGAAGAAACGTTTGAAGGCAGAATTTTGGTCAACGATATGGATTGGGCTGCAAAAAGTCTGGATGAAACAGCCTATAAAAAAGGCGAAAAAGTAGTGGTAGAAAGAATTGAAGGAGTAAAATGCCTGGTGAAAAAGGCATAGGAGGGAAAATGAAATTATTTTTAATTCTTGGAATTTTATTGTTTGCGATTGTTTTTTTGGCATTTCATTTCAGAATTGTCAATCAGAGCAAGAGTGTTGTTGTTGAACGTTTGGGAGCTTACTATAAAACATGGGGCACGGGTGTTCATTTTCTGATGCCGTTCATTGATCGAATTGCAATGAATATTTCGTTGAAAGAACATGTAGTAGATTTTGATCCACAGCCGGTTATTACCAAAGATAATGTTACTATGCAGATTGATACGGTCGTTTATTTTCAGGTAACGGATTCAAAACTGTATACTTATGGTGTAACAAACCCAATGATGGCTGTAGAAAACCTTACAGCTACCACATTGCGTAATATTATCGGGGATTGGGATTTGGATGGAACTCTGACAAGCCGTGACTTGATTAATACGCAGATGAGAGCTATTCTGGATGAAGCTACTGACAAGTGGGGAATCAAGGTAAATCGTGTTGAATTAAAATATATTCTCTCTCCAAGAGAAATTCAGGATGCCATGGAAAAGCAGATGAAAGCAGAACGTGAAAGACGTGAAGCTATTTTACAGGCAGAAGGTCGTAAGCGCAGTGAAATCTTGATTGCTGAAGGTGAAAAGGAATCTGCTATTCTGCGTGCTGATGCTGTCAAAGAGCAGAAGATTCGTGAAGCACAAGGTGAAGCTGAAGCCATTGCATTAGTTCAGAAAGCTTATGCCGATTCATTGACTATTTTGAGTAATGCAACTGTCAGTGAAGAAGTATTGAAGCTGAAGAGTCTTGAAGCTTTGCAGAAGGTGGCTGATGGTCAGGCTACAAAACTGATTATACCAAGTGAAATTCAAAATCTGGCGGGATTGTTAGCCAGTGCAAAAGAAGTGGCTGAATAAGCCGCTTTTTGTCTATGGAAAGAGTTTTTCATATAATTGATCCCATATTTGATCAGAATTCACAGATTTTGATTTTAGGATCATTTCCTTCAGTAAAATCAAGAAAAGTACAGTTTTATTATGGTCATCCGCAAAATCGTTTCTGGAAAGTGATGGAACAGCTTTATCATGTTTCACTAGAAAGTGTTGAAGACAAAAAGAAATTTCTTCATGAAAAACATATTGCGTTATGGGATGTGATTGAAAGCTGTATCATTACAGGAAGCAGTGATGCTTCCATCAGTCAGATTCGGTGTAATCATGTAAAGAAACTGATTGATCAGACGAGTATTCATAAAGTCTTTGTCAATGGAAAAAAAGCAAAGCTGTATTATGATCGATATTTACAGGATGAGTGTCAGTTGGAAGGAATTTATCTGCCGTCTACTTCACCCGCAAATGCAGCTTATTCTCTAGAACGATTAATTGAAGAATGGAAACAGATCACAGGATGATCTGTTTTTAAATTTTATCTTTATCTCAAATTGATTTGTGATATAATTAACATGTTTAAAGAAAGGAAATATTACAATGAGTTTATTTACGCATGAAGCTCGTCAATTCAAATTTGATGTTTTAAGAGAGGTTGCAAAACGATCCTTTGAAGGGAAAATAAATGAAGGAACGCCTGATGAGATGGCAACCTATTTGATTCCAACCAATCATGCCGATTTTAGATGCTGTGTTTATAAAGAAAGAGAAATTATTAGAGAAAGAACACGTATGGCAATGGGGAAAAAGCCAAATGTGATTCGAAAGGATTCAGCTTCACCTCATCAGATCGTTCATGTGCTGGAAGCTGCCTGTGATGGCTGCAGTATTCATAAAATTATGATTACCGATAACTGCCGTAAGTGCATGGCTAAAAGCTGTCAAGCAGCTTGTAAGTTTGGAGCTATTAAAATGGGACCGGAGCATGCTTATATCGATTATGATGTCTGTAAATCCTGTGGTGCCTGTGCCAAGGCATGTCCATTTAATGCGATTGTTCAAAGTGAACGTCCTTGTGTTCGCAGCTGTCCGGTCAATGCCATCAGTATGGATGAAAATGATTTATGTATGATCAATGAAGATAAATGTATCAGCTGTGGTGCTTGCCAGGCAGGCTGTCCGTTTGGTGCAATTGAAGACATTTCTTTTATGAAAAATGTTATTGATGATTTAAATGATGGTCAAAAAGTAGCAGCAATTGTAGCTCCATCTATTCAGGGACAGATGGGAAATGCTAACCTGAATCAAATCCTTCAGGCTATTTTGGAGGTTGGTTTTTGTGAAGTATGGGAAGCAGCTATCGGTGCTGATAAAGTAGCTGATTTTGAATCAAAAGAGCTGTTGAAGCATAAGGGTGAAGGAATTAAAATGACTACTTCTTGCTGTCCTGCTTTTGTTAATATGGCACGTATTCATTTCCCTGAGGTTTATGAGAAAAATGTGAGTAAAGTGGTTTCTCCTATGGAAGCTACAGCCCGTCTGATCAAATCAAAACAGGATTGTAAAGTTGTCTTTATTGGACCTTGTGTGGCTAAGAAGAATGAGGCTTTAAATGACTGGTCGGTTGTGGATTATGTTTTGACATTTGAAGAAATTGCTGCCATGATTCTGGCAAAGGGAATCAATATGGAAACATTGGTACCAACTGTGAAAGATCTTGCCAGTGTTCATGGAAAGAATTTTGCTCAGGGAGGCGGTGTCAGCAAAGCAGTTGTACAATCACTCAAGGAAAATGGTCTTGAAACCATTACCGCCAAATATGCTGACGGAGCTGCTGAGTGTAAGATGAATTTGCTTTTGATGAAGCTGGGTAAATTTCAGGAAGATATTTTGGAAGGTATGGCTTGTGTTGGAGGCTGTATCAGCGGTCCGGCCGGTATTGAATCATCAGCTAAAGTGAAACAGACAATGGCGAAGGAAAATGCAGCCATTAAGGATAAGACGATTCAATCTGTTTTAGATGAGATTGATTTTAGTTCTGTAAATATGCATCGTTAGGAGGGTTTTTATGCATACTATTGAAATTTGTGTCGGAAGCAGCTGTTTTGTGAAAGGAAGTAATGAATTAGTAGAACTGTTAAAGAATTATCTTGCAGAAAATCATCTGGAAGATAAGGTTCAGCTTAAGGGAGCTTTCTGTATGGGACAATGTGCCAAAGGGCTGGGTGTTCGGGTTGATGGTAAGCTTTTAGAAGGTGTTACCATCAGCAATGCTATTGAACTTGTTGATCTTGCTTTAAATGAAGTATTATGAAATCGCTGATTAACTTAGTTGAATACAACTGTAAAAGCTGTTTGAAATGTGTCCGCAGCTGTCCGACTAAATCCATTCGTTTTGAACATAATCATCCTTATATTATAGAAGAAGAATGTATTCATTGCGGAAACTGCTATCTGTGTTGTCCTCAATCTGCCAAACAGATTCGAAATGATTTGAATCAAGTGAAGGATTGGCTTTTTCAGCATGAAAAGGTTGTTGTCTCAGTTGCACCGAGTTATCAGGTTGTTTGGGACAGTTTTGAAAAACTGAAGAAAGAATTGCTTCGTCTTGGCTTTTTTGCTGTGGAAGAAACCGCCAGAGGAGCTTTTGTGGTCAGTGAACAATATGGAAGTCTTCTTCAAGAGAAAAAGATGGAGAATATCATTGAAACCTGCTGTCCAACTATTGTTGAAATGGTGGAAAAAGAATTTCCTGCTTTAGTTGGATGTCTTTCACCGGTTGCTTCTCCGATGATCGTTCATGCGAAAATGCTGAAAGAAAAATATCCGGATGCCAAGGTGGTGTTCATTTCACCGTGTATTGCAAAGCAGCATGAAATGCTGGATGAGCGAAATCGGGGCATTGTTGATGCTATTATTTCAATGCCGGATCTGGATGCCTGGCTGAATATGAGTGAAGCGGAAGATGAAGTGATGCCGGAAGAAGAGAATATTGCACGAATTTATCCAATCAGTGGCGGTATTATTAAAACCATTGATGATTTTAATGGTTATAAGACACTGTCCATCGAAGGGATCAGTCGTTGTCGGGCAGTATTGAATTCAATCCAGCAGGGTTATTTAAAAGGGTATTTCTTTGAGATGAATGCCTGTGCAGGCGGATGTCTTGGCGGTCCATATATGGTCGCTTATAAAGATTATGAATGGTTGGCTCAAAGCCGTATTTCACAGCATGAAAACAGTGCCAAGATCAAAGCTGTCAATCATGAGTTTACAAGTGCCAATTATATGGATAAATCAGTTAAAAAAGTGATGTTTGCGGAAGAACAGATCCAGGCGATTCTTGATTCTATGGGAAAAGCAGATCGTTCTAAACGTTTAGACTGCGGTGCCTGTGGTTATGATACTTGCCGTGAGAAAGCAATAGCTGTTTTAGAAGGAAAAAGTGATCCAAAACACTGTTTGCCATATGCTTTGGAATTAGCTCAATCTGAATCCAATCTGATTATTAAACATTCACCGAATGGCATTATTGTATTGGATTCCAATAATCGTATTAAAGATATTAATCCAAGTGCTTTGCGTCTTTTAGGACTTCAAAGCTATAGTGTCAAAGGATTTGAAATCGAAGCTGTATTCCCGAGTGAACAGCTCAGCCGTATATTAAGCGAAGAAATTCGCGAAGTAAAATATATCGTCGAAGAAATTGCCGCCAATGATAAGGTTTGCGATGTTGCCATATTGCCTTTAGAAGAGGAAAGAAGTCATGTTTTAATTATGATGGATTTGACAGCAAAACGCACTCAGGAAGAAAAAATGCGTAAAATTCGCAAAGATACGATTGAATCAACACAAAGAGTTATTGACAAACAAATGCGTGTTGTTCAGGAAATCGCTTCTCTTTTAGGAGAAACCACAGCTGAAACCAAGGTAGTCTTAACCAAGCTGAATAAAGCGATTGATGGAGATGATCTCAATGAATAAGGTTCACGTTGAGACATATCATGCTTCTTTAAATAAGAAAAATGAAGAATTGTGCGGTGATAAAGTCAAGGTAGTGCGCAATGATCAAAGCTGTACTGTTGTATTAAGTGACGGTCTTGGTAGTGGGGTCAAGGCGAATGTATTGGCTACATTGACCAGTGAAATTATCGCTACGATGCTTAATGAGGGTGCCAATCTTTCTGATGCCATTGAAACAATTATTAATACATTACCGGTATGTTCTCAGCGAAAAGTCGCATATTCGACATTTACTGTTTGTCAGGTATTCTATGACGGACGTGTTTTCATGGCCGAGTATGATGGACCGGAAGCCATTGTTTTAAGAAATGGCAGAGAAATGAAAATTGAAAAAGAAAAGATCGTTCAACAGAACAAAACGGTTAAAGTCAGCAGTTTTATCTGTGAACCGGAAGATCGGATTATTTTCTTTTCGGATGGGATTGTTCATGCCGGAATTGGTACCATATTAAATCTGGGATGGGATCATGAGGAAATCAGTCAGCATATTACCAGTATGCATCGTTATTATGATACAGCTCGCAAAACCTGTATGAATTTACTTTTGGCAGTGAATGATCTTTATCAGGGAATGCCGGGTGATGACTCAACCGTAGCAGTACTTAAAATTTTACCGCCAAAGGAAAGCGTGGTTTTGGTAGGTCCTCCTG
>CAMEIZ010000107.1 GCA_945919165.1 uncultured Traorella sp. | reverse complement strand
CAATCATCCGCATTAGGTCTTCCTGTTGCATACTCATGAATGAGAGAATGCTGGGCTACTGCAGAGATGGCAGCAATTACTTGAAATCCGCCGTTTTGAGCATAATCTTCCATTTGAACGAGGGTATTCTCATAAGCACGATTTCCATAAACTGCAACAATCACGCATTTTGCTTTGTTTGCTTTGATCATGGCAAGTCGATCCAAAGCAAGCTGTGGTGCAGCACCGCCAAAAGATGGCATTGCAATTAATACAAGTGAGTCTTGGTCAAAGGAAAAATTGGTATAATCAGTATTTGGATCGGATAAATCAATGGTGTCAACCTGAAACCAATTCTGTGTAATTGCTTTTGAAACTTTTTTGGTTCCACCAGTTGGACTGAAAACTATCTGATAGAATTTCATGTTCATTCCTCCTTTGATGTAAAATATAAAGCTACACCTTATGAAGTATATTAACATGCTTATAGTGTAATGCCAACATTTACTGAGATGTTTTTATATGATAGAATTAGCTTAAAGATCAAGCATATAACACACTAAAAAAATCTAATATCCTTTCCTCAGGAATTTTTTGGAGAATTTATGAACAAAATATATCAAATACATCAGCATCAAGTTGAAATTATCCAGCTGTTAGGTCATGGAAAAGGCGGATATTCCTATCTTGTCAAAGAAAATAATCATCTTTATGTTTTGAAAAAAATCCATCATGAACCATGTGACTATTATACCTTTGGAAATAAGATCGAAGCTGAAAAAAACGATTATCAACGTTTAAAAAAAGCCCAAATCAGAGTTCCTAACATGATTGACATCGATATGGAAAAAGAAATACTTTTAAAAGAATATATTGAGGGGATGACTATTGATCAGCTTATACTTCATGATCAAATGAAAAAGAGCTATCTTGATCAAGTCAGAGAAATGGCAAAACAAGCAAAAGAAAATCATTTAAATCTGGATTATTTTCCAACAAATTTTGTTGTTCATAATGATCTGGTTTACTATATTGACTATGAATGCAACGATTATATGGAAGAGTGGAGCTTTGAAAACTGGGGTATCCATTACTGGTCAAAAACCAAACAATTTCTTGAACATTTTCATTCATGATAATCAAAATAATTGTCAGTCAATGATTCAAAAGATATACCAAAAAATAAGGGGATTTTAAATTAAATTGAGAAAACTAAGATTTTCAAATAGAAGTAACTCTGAAAATCATGTAAAAAAAGTAAGCGATCATTTCATATCACTTACTTTTGTTATGTTTTTTATAGTATAACTGTTAGTACTTGCTTCTTTTTATCTTCTACGGCCTCTTGTTTTTAGCTTAGGTCCCTGATTCATGCGTGTTGAACGCATCATCTGGTTCATCGCATTCATATTGGGCATACCACCCTTTTGCATCTGTGAAAGCATCTTCATTGCCTGCTTGCTTTGTTCAAACTGCTTGATAAGCTTATTAACATCACTTACCTGAACACCGCTTCCTTTCGCAATACGACTCTTTCTGCTTGCTCTTAGTATAGAAGGATCATTTCTTTCTTCCTGGGTCATCGACAGAATCATGGCTTCTGTCTTTTTTAAATTATTGCTGGCTTTGACTTCATCAATCTGACCAGCCATCTGACTCATACCCGGAATCATTTTTAATATACCGCCTAATGAGCCCATCTTATTGACCTGACGAAGCTGAATAAGCATATCATCCAGGGTATAGCGACCGCTCATCATACGTTTGGCAGCTTTTTCACTTTCTTCAAGATCCATTTTTTCCTGAGCCTGTTCTACCAGCGTCATGATATCGCCCATGCCCAGAATACGGTCTGCCATACGATCCGGATAGAAAATATCCAAATCATCGATCTTTTCACCCTGACTGGCAAATTTAACCGGAATCTGTGTCAGACTTCTGACAGAAAGAATTCCTCCGCCTCGGGAATCGCCATCCATTTTAGTTGCAACTAATCCGCTGACATGCAGCTGATTTGTAAAGCTTTGGGCAACACTAACAATATCCTGACCACTCATGGCATCTACCGTCAGCAATATTTCATCCGGCTGCAGATAAGCTTCCAGATCCTTTAATTCCTGCATCAGTTCTTCATCAATATGAAGACGTCCAGCAGTATCCACAATTAATGTATCATAGTTATTTTCCAGCGCATAACTTTGAGCATGTTTGACTGTTGTCAAAACATCAACGTTAACACCCTCGCTGTACACTTCAACATCAATGCTCTTTCCTAGTGTTTTCAGCTGCTCAATTGCTGCCGGACGAATAATATCACAGGCAACTAGTAAAGGCCTGCGTCCTTTTTTCTTCTTTAACAGATTGGTAATTTTAGCTGCTGCCGTTGTTTTACCGGTTCCCTGAAGACCTACCATCATAATTGAAGCAAGGCCTTGTTTCAGCTTCAGCTCGTTGTCATTGTCACCTAACAGAGCTTCAATCTCTTCATGGACAATTTTCACGACCATCTGACTTGGATTCAGTGAATCCATGACTTCAACGCCCAGAGCTTTTTCCTTAACTCTGGCAATAAAGTCTTTGACAACCTGATAGTTGACATCTGCTTCCAAAAGTGACATTCTCACTTCCTTGAGCATGTCATTCATGTTCTTTTCACTTAATTTTCCCTGACCGCTTAAATTTCTCAGGGTTTTGTTTAATTTATTCGTTAATGATTCAAATGCCATATTCCACCTCTATTGCCACATCATTATAACATTCATTGAACTGAAAAACTATACCCAAGTAGGTTTGAATCTTTCTTTTATCAGTAAATTATCTATCTTGTTTTGCATTTCACCTGATATTGCCATGAATTGATATTTACTCGAACTTTTAAAAATCCCAAACTCTCAAAAACTTCATAAAATCGGTATCTAATACAATTTCCATCAATCTTTTTTTTCATAAATCTGAACATCAAAAGCAATTTCAGTGGTCAGTTTTTCCATCTGTTTCACTTTTTTTGAAGCTTCTCTGCTGCTTTTCCAATAATAAGGAGTCATCATAAATAAGGCTTCAATGTCTTTTTGATCCTTGATTTCAATCATATCTTGTACAAGAATTCTTTCAATCAGCTCAAATC
Source organism: uncultured Traorella sp. (assembly GCA_945919165.1). Classification (GTDB taxonomy): domain Bacteria; phylum Bacillota_I; class Bacilli_A; order Erysipelotrichales; family Erysipelotrichaceae; genus Traorella. The sequence goes on along the minus strand of CAMEIZ010000107.1, from coordinate 3,166 downwards.
TTTCATCAAAAAGCAATTCTATTTCATTTTCATAAGGCTTGTCATACAGTTTTTCCTTCAATCCAAACAAATGTCTTGAATGAGGTGTAACGCGAATATACAAGCCCTTTCTTTTTAGTACTCTTACACATTCATCCAAAGGAGATGGGGCAAATACATTACTGATTGCTTCTACACTTTCATCCTCCAAAGGCAAATGAAAAATGCTTGCCACGACATACTGACAATTCTTATCCTCTCTGGCAGCTATTTTTAATGCGTCCTTGCTTAAATCAAAACCATAACACTTTTCAGTATGAAGACTCATTTTTTTTGTATAATAGCCTTCACCACAACCCAAATCCGCTAAAGTATGAAGCTGATACTTAATAACGATCTCTTCTAAAACTCTTTGTAATGGTTCATAATAGCCTTTATTAAGAAACAAATGACGTGCTAAAACCATTTCTTTTGAATCACCGCTCATTTTTGAATGATCCAGATTCAAATTCACATAACCCTGTCTGGCAATATCATAGCTATGATGATTCTTACACACAAAACAATGATCCATAGCTAACAATTTCTGATGACATTTCGGACAAATCATAAAAGTGCCTTTCTGGCATCATTATAAATCGTTTCAAAATCACCAAACGTAACATCAATATATTGATCATTCTTTTTGCGATAAACAAACACATTGCCATGTCCGTCTTTATATATGTTATAAGAAACATCATTTAGGATGATTTCTCCAAAATCATATTGATTTTCATCCTTCTTCATCTTTGTTTCTAGATCCGTAATCTCTTCCTTTTCAATTCTCCAGATATATGAGCCATAAATCGGGAAAGCCTTGATCATGATCACCGTACCTTCCACATATTCCTCATTCAGCCTCTTAAACTTGATTTCAATATTTGACTTGATTTCAACCGGCTGATCAAATTCCACCTTTCCCAACACTTTTTTATAATCCTCAAGAGTTTCATAAGGAACAATGATCAACGAAACCGGATTGCCGGAAAATGCATCTTTTTCTATTTCAGGAACTTCCAATCTTGAAAAAATAATCTTTTCAATCTTATTATCAGCAAAAGAACGTTTTCCAATCCATTTGATTTTCTTATGAAAATGAATTTGTGTCAGATAATTTCCTTCAAATGTTGCCTCACCTACACGGGTAGCCTTTTCACCCAAATGAACATAGTGCAGACTCTTTCTTCTAAAATCATCCCCGTCGATCACCAAAACAGAATCATTAAACCACAATTCTCCATCTCTTAACAAATAATATTTCTTTTCAACCATATCTATCCCTCACTTACGATAATACATACTGCTCCGCTATGTACATGAATGCGGCTTTTCTTTCCAATAAATTCATTATCAGTTCCAATCGGATACGTTGTTTTCATCTGATAATGATCTAATTCATACTTCAGATTTGAAATTGAAACAGTCGCATCTTCAAGTGCAAAAACACTGATATATCCCTTCATCGCTTCATCAAATTCAATTTGGTCCTCATAAATCACATAAACTGATGAATTCTTTGATTTCATGACCGCTTTTATTTTCAGATGAGCTAACTGATTCAAACACTGAATATTTGCCAAAGTATGTTCCAGTCGTCCACCCATACCTCCATAGATCACAAACTCATCACAGCCTCGCTTTAAACCCTGCTGAATCGCCAAAAGCATATCCGTATCATCTTTTTCAGGAACACTGACTATTGTTTCAATACCTTTAACCTTTTCAATCATAGAATCAAAATCAGCAACCAAAAGCTGTGGTCTGACATTTACCTTTTGACAATTCAAATAACCTCCATCAGCAGCAATCACCAAATCATTTTTTTCAATCGGCAGACTTTCTTCATAAAAATCCCCGGCTCCTACAATTACACATCTTTCTTTCATAGCATCATTTTATCACAAAACAACCAAAATGATGAACTCTTTTTATTTCAATCCATAATTCTAAAAAAAGACAGATAACTGTCTTTTTAGTTATAGAGATTTTCTTAAAAATTCTGCCGTAATAGTAGAAGCATTTTCTGCCATTTCTTTTACAGTTCCGCAAAAAACAATCTCTCCGCCAGAAGTTCCGCCATCCATTCCAACATCAATGATATAATCTGCCTGCTTCATCACATCCAAATTATGTTCAATCACAATAAGCGTATTATGTCTGTTAACCAAACGATCCAAAAGCTTCATGATGGTCTCTATATCAGCAGGATGAAGACCGGTAGTGGGTTCATCCAGGATATAAATGTTTCCTTTCTTATCCATATGCTTCGCCAGCTTCAATCGCTGCCGTTCACCTCCGGAAAGTGTTGAAAGAGGCTGTCCTAAAGTTAAATATGAAAGACCCACCTCAATCATCGCATCCAAAGTCTTACAGATTTTTTTATGATCCATAAAGAATTCACGGGCATCCATCACAGACATATTCAAAATATCCACTATATTCTTTCCATGATACGAATAGGATAAGGCTAATGGACTGTATCGTTTTCCCTCACAGGCTTCACAAAGTGTCGTAATAGGATCCATAAACACCAATTCTGTCACAATACTTCCCCTCCCCTTACAAACAGGACAAGCGCCTTTACTGTTGAAGGAAAAAAGGGATGCGTCAACTCCATTTTCCATTCCCAATACTTTTCGTATTTCGTCGAAAAACCCCAAAAAGGTTGCCGGAGTGGAACGATTGGTAGCTGTTATCGGTGATTGATCAATTATAATGAGCCTATCTTCATATTGTTTGGCAAATACATCACGAATAAGAGAGCTTTTCCCTGATCCTGCCACGCCAGTAACCACCGTTAGTACATCCAGCGGAATATCAACTGAAACATTTTTCAGATTATGGATTGAAGCATTTCGTATCGGAAGAAATGTTTTTGGAATTCTGGGATTACTTTTCATAGGAACCACTTGTTTCATTGCCTTACCTGTGCGAGTATTAGATTTCAATAAGTCCTCATAGCTTCCGTGAGAGAGGATGTGTGCGCCCTCTTTGCCAGCTAAAGGGCCAACGTCAATAATCTCATCAGCTATGGATATGACATCCTTGTCATGTTCTACCACTAAAACACTGTTTCCCTTATCTCTTAAATTCTGTAACAGCTGAATCATGCGATGAACATCTCTAGGATGCATACCGGTACTGG
>CAMEIZ010000106.1 GCA_945919165.1 uncultured Traorella sp. | reverse complement strand
AGGTGAAGATCCTGTTGTATAGGCAAGAACTGTTCCCATAAATCCAGCTAAAACAGGGTTAGGTGGCTGAGTTCCTCCTGCAGGTGTCAGTCCGGCAAATGATAATTCAATTAAAGCACCGCACTGTAAACCCAACGTAACGTTGTTTAAAATAATACCTGTAATCGTAGATACTACTAGTGGACGGAAAATAAAGAATGCTTCCAACCAATAGTCGATCCCGATGATGACTGCTGCTACGGCAAGCAGCAAACCTTGAAACAATGTAATTTCCATAATTTCATCTCCTTTTTCAATTATTCGATTTTAAAGATAGAATCTCCCGGAACATCCTGAGCATAGACATTCACACCCTGGCTTGCCAAGTATTTCAGATCTTCCATGTCCTGATCATCCACATACACTTTCTTCGTAATTGGACGTTTCCCTTCAGAGAAATGCATGTTTCCGACGTTGACATCCTTCAGCTTGACACCGCCTTCAACCAAACGTCTAACCTCTTTTGGTGTTCTGCAGACAATGAAGATCTTCTGTTCTGGTGCAGCGTTACCGATGATTGCAATCGTTTTATCAACACTGAAAAAACGAATACCTGCTCCTGATGATTTCGCTGTCACTTCCATCAGTGTCTGTTGGATCTTTTCATTTGCTACTGTATCATCACATACGACGATTAAATTAGCACCAAGTGTCTTTGTCCAAACAACCCCTACCTGACCATGAACCAGACGATTATCAATTCTTGTCAGCAAAATATTTGGTTCCATAAATCCACCTCCATTCTCACTTTTATTCTAGCAAAAATTGTGCCAACTTCTGTCGCTGGCACAATTCAGTTTATTTTTCGATATTTTGAAAATAATTCAGGATAAAAAGGATCTCAGCATCCGGTAATACGACACTATATTTCATTTCTACGACACTAAAAGCTTCCTTGACAACCTCTGCAAACAAAAGATGTTTCTGCATCTTTTCATCAATTCCTTCAATCATTGTGATTTCATTGCGCAGCATCAGTCTTTCAATCAAACAGCTTAAATGCATATAAAGACCTATTTTTCTTGTCGGATCCAATGAACAATTCAGTTTTTGTTCCAGATAATCAACGATATCTTCCACATCCTCCATCACTTTTTCCGCATTCAAAATTGTCAGATGATTGACAATGTTCGACAACGTAAAGTTTTTCATGATATTACTTCGAAACTGAAGTCTTTCCTCTTCATTTAAGTAATTGTCGATAATTCTTTCCAGCTTATCAATACCATCATTCATCATCAAGTTTTCAACAGGAATGAAATCATGGTTTTTCACTTGAGGATCAATCGTTCCTATCAAAAGTTCAACATTATACTTTGAAAAAAGCTTATCCTGATCATTGTTTTCCACTAAAAGCTGATACTCATACGGAATTATTTCAACTGGAATCTTGCAAGGCAGAGAAGAAAGCAACAGCTCACTGATCTTAATAGCCGCTCCAAGTCCGGTAGCACAAATCGCAACAATCGCATTTTTCTTCTTCTCACTGGCAATGTACTGAGTAGAAAGTTCATAGTTTTCTTTGATATGATCAAGAATTTCCGCAACATTTTTTCCCTGCATCAGTTGCATACCGGCTTCAAGTGCAATACGAGTTGAAACATTATTCATCAAGGCAATATTACAATTGGCAATCGGCCTGATTCTTTTATAGATTTCCTCCAGACTTCCCATGTCTACTAACAGCATTAATTCTTCAATCGGCTGTTTCCGTTTCAAATATTCATCTGCCAGCATCGCTACTTTTTCAATACTTAAATCAATCTGCATGTCAATCCCATCAAAAATATACTGTCCCAGCATCTTATTGACTGTGTCAGCAATACTGCTGGCAGTTGAATAGCCATGGCACAAGATAACTCCCACACTGCTTGGATTTGGAATTTTTTCATAGGACATCAATGAAATCGTCTGAATAACGATCATTAAATCATCCAGTTCAATATCCAGATTCAGTGAAACATTTTCCACAACCTCTTTGGCAATCGTAAAGGAACGCGGTGCTTTTTCATGAAGGGTTTTGATTAAATCTTCAACGCTTCTTTTATGTGCCAAAAGCCAAACCTTGGCATCTACAACATGGCGGGTATAGTCACTGAGCATCTTGGAATACATCCGGATTTCATTATTGGAAATCTGCAATGAATATTTGTTGATCATGATTGAATAAATCTTATCAACAATCTTTAAAAGATAATCGTCATTGGCAATGCTGTGATAACGATTTTTATAAGCAATATAATCGATATAGTGGGTAATCAGATCACGCATGGAATCCACCATGGTTTCAAAAGATGTGCCGCTTAATACATAATTTTCATAGCTGGCAACAATCTGTTCATAAAGGTGAAGAAGTGAATCTGTCACCAAAGCATTTTTTGCCAAACGATCCAACGGAATCATTGTATCATGATGATCTTCACTGACTTTCAATTGGACAGTCTTTAATGGCGCCAGTATATAATCCGGCAAAGCATTAAGGTGAATACTGACTATCTTATCACTTTTTCGTGATAAGAAAGCATTTGCACATGCCGCTTTGATCGCATTCTCCAAAGCCCCGACATTTCCAACAAATTCAAAATCCATCAAGGTCTGATAAACCATATTACTGATTTCAATATTGCGATTCAAACGAACGCTTTCCTTCATCAATATTGTATAAATCAATTCTTTTTTCTCCACTAAAGGACGATCTTTTAGAGAAGGCACATGAACCATAATCGGAATCCTTCTCAAAAGCGTTTTTAAGAGAGCATCATGAGGATCCTCAGTTGTCGCAAATACGATTCGACATTTGCTTTCATACCATTTATCATTATCTCCAACTTTATGATAAATTCCCTTATCCATAAAGAAAAACAGTTTTTCCTGACATTCAGCCTTCAAACAGTGTACTTCATCCAAAAACAAAAGTCCGCCATTTGCCAAATCGATCAATCCATTGCTTTCTTCATCAGCACCGGTATAGGCACCCTTCACATGACCAAACAAATTAGCTGTTAACAATTCCGGATTATTTGCATATTCCGAGCAGTTTACTGAAACAAAGCGTCCATTTTCTTCCAGAATATGGTGCCTTTTCGCATATTCATAGCATAAGGAAGCAATCATGCTTTTCCCTGTTCCCGTAGGCCCGTGAATCAAGATTGGAAGTCCATTCCCAGGATAAGATACGGCAGCTTTACAGTGATTCACAACATTCAAAAGAGATCCTTTGGCTCCAATAAGTTTTTCAAAATCATGCTGATTGGAATTAAATGCCTCTTTGAATTCTTCAAAATTTGAAAAGACAAAGCGATTTGCTTTTTTCTTGTACTTTGCTTCAACCTCTTTGGTTTCAAAGAAATAAACCGGACGAGTATTTATTTTGATTACTTCGTTTTTTGAAACAAATTCATTCAGATACTGACTGGCTGTATTTCTTGAAATATTCAAAGCAGAGGATAAGTCTTGTGCCGTAAAAATGACATTTTCTTCAATTTCATGATTATGACAGCGCTTTTTCAATTCTTCCAAAACCTTATTTTTCATGAAGAACCCCCCTTTTTTTTCATCATACTATATTTTATAATGTTTTTAAAGGTACAAAATGAAACAAAAACTATTGCCAAAACTGGATCTCAAACAAAAAAATACCTATAACACCCTCAAAGCAAATTCTTTGAAGGTTCTTTCTCTTTCCACAAATGAAATGATTCAGTATTTTCGTGAATATGCTCAATATAATCCTTCTTTTGGCTTTGTAAGTAATCAAGAGAGTGATGCTGATGCTTTTCTTCAATATGATACTTCACAGCCTTCTCTCTATGATGAAATCATCAAACAGCTTTCTTTTTACGATTATGATCCTGAATTAATTGATTCCCTTTTCAGTGAAATTGATTCCAACGGATATTTTAAAAAAGACTATGCTTCCTTAAAAAGTGAAAACAAAGTCTCTCAAGCTCAATTTGATGCCCATTTATCCCTGTTAAGAAACTGTGAACCCTATGGCTGTTTTGCTTTTTCTTTAAAAGACTGTTTACAGCTTCAGTGCCTTCATTCTGATTCTATAAAAAAAGATCTGGCTTATCAGCTTTGTGAGCATTTAGAAGATGCAGCCTTACGCCGTTTTGATAAGATAGCTGATATTCTTCAGGTTAACGAAGATGAAATCGTTGAAGCTTTTCACTTTATTCAAACACTCAATCCCAAACCAGCCAGCAGCTACTCTACTTTAAGTACTTATCTGAGTGCTGAATTCATCATTGAAGTCAATCAGCAAACCATTGATATCAAAATGACAGAAGATGATTTTCATCTTGAACTCAATGAATTTGAAAGTGAAAACAAAGAATATCAAGCTTTTATGAAAAAACAGCTCTCAGAAGCCCGTCAAATGATGGCAGCTTATGAAAAAAGAAAACTCACCCTTATGATGATCATGAAAGCAATCTGTGAAATTCAGAAAGACTTTTTCCTCACTCATAAGCCGCTTGTCCATTGTACTCTGGAAATGGTAGCCAAAAAAACAGGCCTTCATATCTCAACCGTTTCAAGAGCGATCTCTCAAAAGTCCTGTGAATTTGAACACCAGTATTATCCACTTAAATATTTTTTTGTCAGCGGAGGATCTTGTTCACACACCAAAAAAGAAATCAAAGAAGCCATTCTTGAAATATTGAAAAACGAAAAAAAGGATCATCCTTACAGTGACATGAAAATAAAAAAAGAACTGGAAAAGAAAGGCATTGTCATTGCCCGAAGAACGGTTGCCAAATATCGTGAACAGCTGTATTTATTCAATTCTTCACAACGAAAAAACAATAAGATTCATCAAAAAACCACTGGATAACAGTGGCTTTTTTTCGATTATTTTCTCATTGAATCATATTGTAAATGTTCAACTTTCTCAATAATGCTGCCTGGAACATCCTGATAATACAGTATAACTCCATGATCAATCAGTTCATTGATTGCATCAACTTCTTCTTTTGAAAGATAAACTTTACGGTTAAACATGACCTTGCCTCTTGCATAATGCATATTCCCAATATTAATGGTCTGAATCGGCACTTTCTTTTCAACAAGCCTGATAGCTACGCAAGGATCATTGATTACCAAAAACAGCTTCTGTTTAGAATCACACTCAAAATATCGTTCCACAAAATCATGCAGCGTATAAAAGCTGATATGCACATTGGCCGCCCTGGCTACGCTTTCCATTAACTTACGCTGAAAGATATCCATGGCAGCCTTATCATCTACAACTACAATCGTATCTACATTTAAGGAACTTGTCCAGTTGCTGCCTACCTGACCATGAACTAAACGATTATCAATTCGCGTTAATACGATTTCCGCAAGACTCATATTCATCCTCCCTGATGTCAAAAAGGATACCCGCTCATAGCGAATACCCTTGTTTTTTTAGATTCCGTCTCCGTCAGTATCTTCAGTATGAGTCTGAAGTGTAAAATGAACAACCTGATCTTTACCTGTATTCACAGCCATATTTACCAGATCATCCATATCTGTGATAAATCCTCTTGCCATTGAGATTTCAATGATCATACCCAAGTTAGTACCACCGATAACCTGAATGTTTTCCGGGCGTCCAACACCGATTTCTACAGCTGTCTTAAATGGTGAACCACCTGCCAAGTCAGCAAATACCAAAATACCATCACAGTCTTTTAAACGATCCATTGCAGCATTTAATTCTCTTGAAAGATCATCTACTGAATAGCTTTCAAGGAAATCAACCATTTCATACTTTTCAGGCAGTCCTGCAATCAGTTTCACTGAACTGCTCAATCCTGTTGCGAAATTGCCATGACCTGTTACTAAAATTCCAATCATTGTTTTTCTACCTTTCTATTTTGAATATGGGTATAAGATTACACCCTTAACAACACGGTTAACTTCTCCGCTTGGACATGGATTATCCGGAGTAATACCGTAAGATAAAGATTTGTACAAGGCTACACACTGAGCCACTGTAATGTAGTCAAGTCCTAATTCAACATTGTTGCGTTTTTCACCATTAAATGAGTAATAGAAGTCAACAAGTTCTTTTACTTCTGGACGATCTGTATTCGTAACTGCGAAAATCTTGTTGCCTTTTCTCTGACCGCTCATTTCCTTGATCAAATCAAGTTCATACTGATAAGAATAAGCATCATCACTTAAATAAATTACAGTCAGTGTTTCGTCATTGATAATTGATTTTGGTCCATGTCTGAATCCTAATGGTGTATCATACATCGTTGCAACTTTACCAGCTGTTAATTCCAGCATTTTTAAA
>CAMEIZ010000105.1 GCA_945919165.1 uncultured Traorella sp. | reverse complement strand
GAGAGATGATAAATCATCTCTTTTAATTATCTATTTTTTAAAACAAAGTATTCCTTTGCATCCTCATCATGATTTTGAATCATTTCTATCAGTTCAAGATTATTGTATTCGCTGTAGTTTCTTTTGGATGACAACGCTGGTACCTTCTTTCACACAGGAAATTACATCAAAGCTATCTGAGAAAGTTTGCATGATTGTCATTCCCATTCCGCTTCTTTCCTGATCTGCTTTACTTGTATACAAGGGTTCCAATGCTTTTTTTACATCAGCTATGCCATTTCCGCTGTCTGATATGATCATCGTAATACACCCATTTTCATCATAACCAACCTCAACTTTAACCGTTTTGACAGGAGAAGAATCATATCCATGAATAATTGCATTTGTAACAGCTTCCGAAATAATGGTTTTAATTTCCATTAATTCTTCAAAACTGGGATGTAAAGGTGCTAAAAAAGCACATACACTGATCCTGGCAAAAGCCTCATTTTCCATCTCAGAACGAAATTTCAGAGTCATCTTATTCATAAGCTTTCCTCCTTCATCAAATGAAACAGACCAGACATCGCAAAAATAACTCGATGATGAGGCTTCAGTCCCCTTAACACCAGCTCACACTGACTGGCTGTGCATTGTTTATATCTCCCTAAAACAAATCCTATACCTGTGCTGTCAACAAAACTGACTTCACTGAAATCTAAAATCACTTTATGTGGGTGTAAAGAGTCAATTAAACGAATACATTCCTCTTTTATTAAAGAGATCTGATAATCATCCACATCTTCATTCAGATAAAAAGTCAGAATATCATTTTTCTTTTCAATTCTCATACCTCATTCCTTTCGATGTCATTCTATCATGAGAAAGGATACTTTTGTGTAAATACGACAATCTATGTCAAAACTCGCCAAAATGTCATGCACATCATATCTAAAAAACTCATTTTTTCAATTTTATCACTGACTCCTACATCGACGATATATTCTGTATTATTATCAAACATGATTTTTACTTCACCGATTTTTTCATTTTTTTCTAATGGAAGCTCTTTTTTTGTCTGAGTATAAATCATATCTTTTACATTAGCCTTTTCATCTTTATTAAGTACAATACCGACATCACTCATAAAATAGAGTTGAGTCTGATGAGGCAGACCAAATTCAAAATAATGATCTATATAAATATCATTTTTCTTATAAATGGATTGATAAGTCAATCGTGAAAAACCTACCTGTAACATTTCCATGACTTCTTTATTACGGGTTTTTGAATCCGGTTCTTTCATAACTACACTGATTAAACGAATATGATCTTTTTTGGCTGTAACAGTAATACAGCTAAGTGCTTCGCTGGTAAATCCGGTCTTTAATCCATCAACGCCCTCTCCATATTTTACCAATTTGTTTGTATTTACCAGCCAAAAAGGATTTTCCGTATTTTGCCGAACATAATCTTCATAGGTTGATGTAATTTTTAAAAGATCTTCTTTACCTACTTCCAATAACTTTTTCGCAATCATCCCCATATCCTTGGCACATGAATAATGATTATCATCATGAAGCCCTGTCGTATTTATAAAATTCGTATTTACTAGCCCCATTTCTTTCGATAAATCATTCATTTGATCTACAAATTCACTGACACTGCCACTGATTTTTTCTGCCAGAGCGACCATTGCATCATTTGCAGATGAAATACAGATTGCTTTTAATAAATCACTAACGCTCATTTGCTCATTTGGCTGCAAAAAAATCTGGCTTCCTCCCATACTGGCTGCATTTTCACTGATAGTTATGAATTCATCCAATTTGAGCTGTTGCTTATTAATGGCTTCATAAACAAGAATCAGACTCATCATTTTTGTCATACTTGCAGGGTAGAGTTTCTCTTCACTGTTTTTTTCATAGATTACTTTTCCAGTACTAGCCTCCATGAGAAAAGCACTTTTCGCATTTGGTGCTAAGTCTTCTAAAGCATAGCTGGGATGAGTAAACATTAAAAGAAATATTAAGAAAATAACTGTTTTTTTCATAAAACCTCCTCAATCATTTTATGAGAAAAACAGGCAGCAAGACCAAAAAAAAGCATCTATCCGATGATAAATGCTTATTCGATTACTTGATAAATCAATGGTGCTTTTTGAACTGGAGTCTGACTCATTTCAAAACACTCATAAAACTCTTTGATCCACTCATCAGTTAATGGTTGATCGGTATGAACTGTTGCCAATGAATCTCCAATTTTTACATAATCACCATCTTTTTTCTTCAAAACGATACCTACAGCATGGTTAATTGAATCTTCTTTGACTTTTCTTCCTGCTCCAATTAACATCGCTAATGTTCCCAGTTCAAGAGCATGCAGATTCTTAATATAACCTTCTGTTAAGGCATTAATTTCAATTTGATATTTTGCAGTTGGAAGCTTTTCAGGATGAAGAATCTGTTCAGGATTTCCCTTTTGAGCTTTTACCATTTCAACAAGCTTTAAAAGTGCATTTCCGTTATCAATATTTTCCTGTAACATTTTTCTGGCTTCAGATTCATCAGAGGCAATCTTTCCCTGCATCAGCATGATACTTCCGGCTTTCATACAGAGTTCTTTAAAATCTTGAGGTCCTTCATCTTTCAGTGTCGCAATCGCTTCTTTTACTTCCAATGCATTTCCAATAGCATTTCCTAAAGGCTGATTCATGTTCGAAATCATGGCACGAGTATCTTTTCCGAGTTTTTTTCCGATTCGAATCATTGTTTCTGCAAGTACTTGGGCATCATGAGGAGTCTTCATAAAGGCACCCTCACCAAATTTCACATCTAATAAGATCGTATCCGATCCGCTGGCTAATTTTTTTGACATAATGCTGGAAGCAATTAGTGGTATGGAATTTACCGTTGCCGTTACATCACGAAGTCCATATAATTTCTTATCAGCAGGAACAACTTGACGAGTCTGTCCAATGATTGCTAATCCGATATCGTTCACCTGTTTTTTAAATTCCTCTTCATCTAAGGAAATATCAAAGCCTTCAATTGATTCAACCTTGTCTAAAGTTCCTCCAGTATGGCCTAATCCTCGACCACTCATTTTAGCGACTTTTAAACCGCAAGCCGCTACCATCGGAGCTAATGAAAGACTAGTTTTATCACCCACACCTCCTGTTGAGTGTTTATCAGCTTTCATACCTGCAATATCACTTAAACCAATGACATCACCGCTATGAAGCATCTCATTTGTTAATATTGCAATTTCATCATCATTCATCCCTTGAAAGTAAATAGCCATACACAACGCACTTACCTGATAATCAGGTATTGTGCCTTTTACATATCCTTGAATCCAAAAATGTATTTCTTCCTGATTTAAAGCTTTTCCATCTCTTTTTTTCTCAATAATGTCGACAAATCTCATATCGTTTCCTTTCTTCTCAGGATTTGTATCCTGAACGATTCTTTGTTCTCAACACTTTCTACTTCAAAATCATTTTCATCAAAATCCGGAAAAAACGTATCTCCTTCATAATCACCATCCATGATAGACAAAACCATTTTGTCAACAAAAGGTAATGCAGCAGCATAAATCTGGGCACCGCCAATTACAACAAGTTCATCACAACTATTTTTAAACTTATCAATAACTTCCTGGATATCATGAATCACCTTAACATTTTCATCATCTATATTCATATCAGAATGAGTCAGTACATACGAAAAGCGATGTGGTAATGGTTTTTTAAAACCTTCAAAGGTTTTTCTTCCAACCAAAAGACTCTTATTCATTGTATAATTACGAAAATGTTTTAAATCCTCTTTATTATCCCATGGCATCCATCCGTTTTTTCCGATAAGATGATTTTTATCCATTGCTACAATCAAAGATATCATACGCTCACCTTCCCTTTAATTGCTGGCCATGGATCATAGTCAATGATTTCAAAATCATCATAACAGAAATCATAAATACTTGTCACTTCTGGATTGATCTTTAACTTTGGCAGTTTTCTTGGTTCTCGAAGAAGCTGCGTTTTGATCTGTTCAAAGTGATCTTGATAGATATGAACATCGCCAAATGTATGAATAAATTCTTTTGCTTCGTATCCGCATACTGACGCAATCATATGAGTTAACAATGCATAAGAAGCAATATTAAACGGAACACCTAAAAAAACATCCGCGCTTCTTTGATACAACTGGCAAGATAAATACTTTTTATCATTGGAAACATAAAACTGCATAAAAGCATGACAAGGCGGCAATGCCATATCTTTGATTTGTGCAGGATTCCAGGCACTGATAATGTGTCTTCTGGAAAAAGGATTTTCTTTTAAGTCAGTGATCAAATTCTCCAATTGATCAACACCAAAAAAATCACGCCATTGGTGTCCGTAAACAGGCCCTAAATCTCCATATCGAAGTGCAAATTCATCATCATTTTTAATTTTTTCAATGAACTCTTCCATTGTTTCATTTTTAAAATCGTCACTATTCTTATATTTCTCATATGGCCATTCATTCCAGATACGAACATTGTTTTTAACCAGCGGCTGGATATTGGTACTGCCGCTGATAAACCATAAAAGCTCTAATGCAATACCTTTAAAAAAGACTTTTTTGGTTGTAAGAAGCGGAAATCCTTCTCTGAGATCAATTCGCATTTGATAACCAAAACAAGACTTTGTTCCGGTATTGGTACGATCTTCTCGCATTTCGCCATTTTCCATAATATATCTGCATAAATCAAGATACTGTTTCATACTTTTCCTCCAAGTTTTCTGATTTCATCTTCACTTAGCATTCGATATTCACCTGGCTGTAAGTTTTCATCTAATACCAGCGAACCAAATCGAATACGTTTTAAATACACAACTTCATTTCCTACATGATGCAACATACGCTTTATTTGATGAAACTTTCCTTCCTGTATCGTTAAATGAAGCTCATAATCACTTAACACTTCAACTTTAGCAGGCTGAAAAACAGCATCCTGAAGTACAATTTGTTTCTGAAGTCCTTCAACCATTCCATCATCAATTTTATTTTTACATAAAACATAATAGGTCTTATCCACATGATTTTTAAGTGATAGCAAATGATGGGCCAACTGACCATCATTTGACACCAACAACAAACCCTCAGTGTCTTTGTCTAATCGGCCGACAGGAAAAACATCATCGCCAAGGAATTCATCAAAACACTCCATGACCGTTTTACAGTTTTCATCATAAGTTGCACTCACAACTCCTTGAGGTTTATTCAGCATATAATAAACATACTGCTGATAGACAATGACTTCATCATTAAAACGAATCTCATCATGATATTCATCTATTTTGATATCATCCTTTTGAACAATTACACCATTCACTTGAATCTTTTTCTTGCGAATGAGTTCTTTTACCTGTTTTCTGGAGCCTAAATTTGCCTTTGCGAGATATTTATCTAATCTCATCTCTTTAACCTCGCAAAAATCTTTTCAAATGAAATATTAAACAGCGATTGTGGTATTTGAAAGAAAGCTGTCAATAACAAATAAACAAGCAAAACAACAAAACCTTCAAAAATTAAAAGCGGTAACATGCCCATTCTTCCATAAACAGTTAAATCTCCAATTACCATATACATGATCCAATAGACAACACTTGTCAATAACAAAGAAACCAGCATAAATAATATTTTTCTTAGCGTATATGTCCAATTGATATGATAGGCTTTATTCAAGTAATAAAGATCTATCAGAATAATAACAATAAAGGAAAATAGGTTGGAAATCGAGCTGCCTGCCATACCAAATAAACGGACACAGATAAACAATCCAACTAACTTGGTGACAGTTCCCATAGCTAAGGCTATCAATGGTTCTTTTCTTAAACGGCAAGCAATCAGGATCGAAGTAAACAAAGGAGTAATTGTTCCAAAAATAGAATCAATCACACGAAATTTCATTAAATAATCTTCATAATCAAGCTGTTGAATGGTTAAGACAGTATTTCCTAAAGCATCTTCAAAACCAAACGTTGGATTTCCATAAAGTAAAAACATCACTTCTTTGGAAAAGAAAAACAGACAGCATGATAAAGGTAAAACAATATAAATGACACATTCTAATATATCACGAATATGCTTTTTTACTTGCTTGAAATCTTTGTTTTCCAATGCAGTGGTTATGTAAGGGATGAGACTTGCTGAAAAACCTACACAGAGAATTTGAGGTATTGCTACCACTTTCTTTGTATGCATTGCGATAATTGTTCCATAAATATAATTGCTTAATGAAGCAATTACTCCGGTAGATTCTAGGGTTTTAGAAAAAAAGACCAAATCTACCATGTCGGAAGAATAGCCAATTATTGAAC
>CAMEIZ010000104.1 GCA_945919165.1 uncultured Traorella sp. | reverse complement strand
CACTGTACAGCTTCATGAGCATTAGCAGCCGGTTCACTGATGTCATAACCATAAATCTCAGCCATTTTTTTGATTCCATGAAGGGCTTTGATCTGTTCAGCCAGTTCTTCACGTTGTCGTATGACATCTTCACTCATGAACCCATTGCCGCAGTTTAAAAGATCCTGCTGCTTCTGTTCAATCAGAAAATCAATCCCATATAGAGCAATGCGTCGATAGTCACCCACAATTCTTCCGCGACCATAAGCATCCGGAAGACCTGTAATGATCTTATTATGACGAGCTGACAGCATCTCAGGTGTATAACAATCAAAAACAGCCTGATTATGAGTCTTATGAATATCTGTAAAGATTTTATGCAATTCTTCATTTGGTTGATAGCCATATGTCTGACAGGCTTTTTCACTCATCTTAATACCGCCAAAAGGCATAAAAGCACGTTTTAGAGGTTTGTCTGTCTGAAGACCCACAATTTTTTCTAGATATTTGAGCTCATCGTTGATATATCCGGGTCCATAGGCTGTTAACGAAGAAACGATTTCTGTTTCCATATCTAATACGCCGCCTTTAGCTCGTTCCTGTTTCTGCAGTTTCTGTAATTCATCCCACAGCTTTTGAGTTCCACTGCTTGGACCAGCTAAAAATGCTTCATCACCGTCATAAGGTGTATAGTTATGCAAAATAAAATCACGTACATTGACCTCATCTTTCCAGATGCTGCCTTTAAAACTTTCCCACTGTTTTTTCATCGCGTCCTCCTTGTTAAGATACTCATTATACGAATAATAAAGGTTATTCGCAAACCAGATGAACTGGAAAAATCAGGTAATAATTCTTTATGAGGATAAAGAAAAACCGACATTCCAGGTCATAATGCCCAGACGGTCGGCTTGTTTCCTTATACTCCATGTGGTTGATTCCACTTCCGCCAGTTGTATAATTGCCTAAACTTTACCATGATTTATTTTATTCGTCAAGAATAAAAACATTTGCTTTGAATCCTCTTTATCTTTGATCAACCTGAAAAAAGACATAAAAATTACCTGTTTTTTTCAAGAGTATTCTTCTTGAATCAGCAGAAAATATCTGTACAATGAAGCCAGGAGGAACTATGAAAAAACCAATCAAAATTGCTGTGATAGGCGGAGGAAGCAGCTATACGCCTGAATTGATGGAAGGCTTGATTCAGCACTTTCATCAAATGCCGATTCAAGAAATCTGGCTTGTGGATATTGAAGAAGGTCAAGAAAAAATGCAAATCGTTTTTGAACTCGCTCAAAGAATGTGGAAAGCCAGTGGAATTCATGTACCGATAATTCCGACAGTTAATCGACGTAAAGCACTAAAAGATGCTGATTTTGTGTTAACTCAGCTTAGAGTTGGAGGCCTTGAAGCCAGAATTATGGATGAAAGAGTTGCTCTTTCCTATGGGATGATAGGTCAGGAGACAAATGGTGCTGCGGGTATATTTAAGGCTTTCAGAACGATACCTCTCATGCTTGAAATTGTGGAAGAGATGAAAGAACTTTGTCCCAACGCATGGCTCATCAATTTCACAAATCCAAGCGGTATGATCACAGAAGCAATAATTCGCTACGGACATTTTCATAAAATCATAGGACTTTGCAACCTTCCTTATCAGGCTGTTTTAGATGAAGCAAAGCTGTTAGAAAAAAAACCAGAGGATTTGGTTTTTCGCTTTGCAGGACTGAATCATTTTCACTGGCATAAAGTGTATGATGATAAAGGAAATGATGTCACATTACAGATTTTAAAAAAAGCCAAACAGCAAAAACTATCAACACCGGCCAATATCACTCAAATTGATTTTCAACAAGAACTTCTTGAAAGCATGAATCTGATTCCCTGTTCCTATCATACCTATTACTACAACTATGATGACATGTTAAAAAAACAGCTTCAGGAGTTTAACATGGGAAATACTCGAGCTCAACAGGTCAAAAAAATCGAACAAAAACTGTTTGAACTTTATCAGGATAAGCACTTAGATCATCAGCCTGAACAACTGAAACAAAGAGGCGGAGCTCATTATTCAACTGTTGCCTGCAACATTCTTTTGGCAATTTATGAAAATAAACAATCTGAAATGGTTGTATCCACTCAAAATAAAGGAGCGATTTCTTTTCTGGATCCGGAATGTGTAGTTGAAATCAGTTCTTTAATCGGTGCAAATGGAGCATCCCCTATATGTTTTGATGAGTTTTCTTACAGTGCTAAAGGTATGCTGACGCTAATGAAGGAATTTGAATTATGTGTTTGCAAGGCGGCAGTTTTGGGTGATTATGGACTGGCTCTTGAAGCCTTTGTCATGAATCCTTTAATTCCATCCGGTCAAATTGCAAAGAATGTTTTAGATGAATTGCTTGTTGCTCATAAAAAGCATTTACCTCAGTTTCAACAGGTGATTGAAACTATAGAACCTGCCATTGAGATCAAGGATGACTTAGTAAAAAAAATGCTGAAACAACAAGATCTTCTTAAAGAATAAAATGATACATCAGCCGACACGTAATTTGATATAATATAGTTGGTTGGAGGGATTTGATGAAAACACTAAAAGAAAAGTTTGGATTTGGCTGTATGCGTCTTCCGATGATGGATGATTTGGTTGATACTGTACAGTTTTGTGAAATGATCGATCTGTTTATGGAAAACGGTTTTAATTATTTCGATACAGCTCATGGCTATTTAGATGGAAAAAGTGAAAAAGCCATCAAAGAATGCTTAGTGAAACGCTACCCAAGAGAGAGCTATTTTCTTACTGATAAGCTGACTGGCGTCTATTTTGAAAAAAAAGAAGAGATTCGTCCATTATTTGAAAAACAGCTTTCTTTATGTGGGGTAGAATACTTTGATTATTATTTGTATCATGCCATGAATGCAGCTTACTATGAAAAATTTACCCGCTGTGGAGCATTTGAAGAAGTAAATCAGCTGAAACAAGAAGGAAAAATACATCATATTGGGATGTCTTTTCATGATCAACCGCTAGTTTTAGATCGTATTTTAAGCGAACATCCTGAAATCGAAGTTGTACAGTTACAGCTAAATTATGTGGATATGGAAAACCCAGCTGTCAAAAGCCGTGAATGTTATGAAGTAGCTGTGAAACATCATAAACCGGTGATTGTCATGGAGCCAATAAAAGGTGGTATGTTGGCGAATTTGACTGACAATGCGAAAAAGACAATCGATGATTTACATGGCGACTCACCTGCCAGCTATGCGCTTCGCTATGCTGCCTCTTTTGAAAATGTTTTTATGGTGCTGTCCGGGATGAGTACACTTGAACAAATGCGTGATAATTTATCCGTAATGAAAGATTTCATACCATTAGATGAACATGAATATCAAGTGATTGATCTAGTAAAACAACAATTAAAAAACGAAAAAATGATTCCATGTACAGCTTGCCGATACTGTACTGCCGGCTGTCCCAAAAAGATCCTGATTCCTGATCTGTTTAGCTGTTACAACAGCAAAAACTATTATCATGACTGGCACAGCCAAAGTCAGTATAATGAACTGACCAAGCAAAATAACGCTGCTTCAGACTGTATCAAATGCGGTAAATGTGAAGCTGTCTGTCCTCAGCATTTAGCGATTCGCTCACTTCTTGAAAAGCTTACTGAGACATTTGAAAAAAATGAGTAAATTATATGAAACCATATTTGAATAAGCATTGAAAAAACAGATGACAAGGCTTATGTTTCTTGATAAAAGATTTTTTGTTTATGAAAAAAGATCAAAAGCAGATTGAGAATTGAAGACTGAATCTGTTTTATTTGATGTTTTATATTTTTCGTTGTAAACTAAATAAAAGGATGAAAATGAGTCCTTTGTAGGAAATGAGGTTATTATGTATCAGAAAAGAAGAAATCAATTAATTGAACAAATGCCCCTTAACTCCATTTTTTGTGTGTTCAGCGGCAATGCTCCTTACAGTGTTGGTGATGAGAAATATCCATTTTCTGTTGACCGTAATTTTTATTATCTGACAGGTCTTGATAAAGAAAATATGATGTATATGGCGGTCAAATACGAAAATGGTACGGCTGCTCATATGTTGTTTATTGAGCCTTTTGATGAACAAATGGCCAAATGGGTTGGCGGCAGAATTTTGCCAAAAGAAGCAGCTGCCATCAGCGGTATATCAGATATTCGGATGAATGATGAGAGATGGAATACGATTTGCATGCTGTTGAATTATCGAATGGATCGTGTTGGCAAGATTACATTCTTAGGTGATTTTACGCTGCAGGAAGATCATCAAAAACGGGATGCTCATATTTTTGCGAAAGAACTGACTGATAAGTATCCTTATGTCAGTGTTGAAAATGGAGCTTATATGCTGACAAGCTTACGTTTAATCAAAGATGATGAAGAAATAGAAAAGCTGAAAAAAGCCATTTCAGTTACGAACCAGGCTATTTTGAATATGATGAAGCATGCTCATGCTGATATGAAAGAAAACGAACTGGAAGCACATTTTGACTTTATATTGAAGAGTCATAACTGTAAGCATTCTTTTCCAAGCATTGTCGGAAGCGGTAAAAATGCTACCATCCTTCACTATGGCGACAATAATCAAACAATAAAGGATGATACATTAGTTTTATGTGATTTGGGAGCTTCAATTGAGTATTACAATGCAGATATTACCCGTACCTTTCCAATAAATGGTAAATTTACTCCACGTCAGAAACAGATTTATAATATTGTTTTAGAAGGAAATCGATATATTATGAGTCTTGTAAAACCACAAGTTACCCTTCGTGAACTGAATACAAAACTAATTGAATACTATGAAACAGAACTGAAAAAGATTGGTTTGCTGGAAAACGGAAAAACTGTTCGTGATTATTATTGGCATGGTGTCAGTCATATGCTGGGGCTTGAAACTCATGATGTTTCCTTATCCAATTATCCGCTTCAGAAAGGCAATGTCTTTACAATTGAACCAGGTCTTTATTTAGAGGAAGAAGAAATTGGAATTCGCATTGAGGATAATGTTCTGGTTACCGAAGATGGCTGTATCAATCTTTCGGAAGAAATTATTAAGAGTGTTGAAGATATTGAAGCTTATATGTCAAAAAATGGAGAGTAATCTCTCCATTTTTTACGCAAATAAATTCACAATAACAACTCCGATGACAATCAAACCAATACCCACTAAACCTAATAATGAAATCGTTTCTTTATAAATAAAAACGGAAATGAGCGTGGATACGATGATGCCGACTCCACACCAGATGGCATAGGCAATACTTAAATTCAGCTGATCCAGACACTTTGAAAAAAAGAAAAAGCAGAAACCATAGCTGATTAGACAAAAAAGTGTCGGAAAAAGAACACTGAATCCTTTTGTTGTTTTCAGAAAAACCGTTCCGCATAATTCCAAAAGAATGGCTAAAAACAAATAAACATAAGCCATATTACTCCACCTGAATAAATTTATTGATAGCTTCGCTGACAGCACCTTCATTGTTCGTAGATGAAGTGACATAATCAGCGATTTTTTTGATATCGTCAAGACTATTCTGAACAGCGACCCCGATACCGGCTGTTTGAATCATTGATGCATCATTGTAATTATCACCAATTGCCATAGTATCACTAAGATCAATATCCAAAAGCTTAGCCAGTTCTTTTAAACCACTTCCTTTATCAGCCTTATGGGAGTTGATTTCCATATAGCGATAAGAAGAATAGCTGATCGTCAATCCTTCTTTTAAAGTTCCCATGAGTGGTTCAAGTGATTTTAGATAAGCCAGATCTCTTCTTTCAAAAAGGACTTTTAATACTGAAACATTTTTGAGAAATTCGATGCTTTGATCAAGTATTTCCACATAAGGAATATGTTCCTGAGCAAAGATTTCTTTTTCTTCCTCATCAAAGTTATAGGCATAACAGGTATCAGTTGTATAAATCTGTACACAAACATGATGCTCAAGGCCAAACTGTAACAGCTGAATTACATGTTCGTAGGGAATTGAAGCTGTCTGCAGGATTTTTTTGCTTTTTGTTTCTACGATCATAGCACCATTTAAAGCTAATACATATTCATTGGGCTGATCATCCAGCTGTAGTGCTTTTACTAAATGTTCAAGTCCTTTGTAGGGACGTCCGCTTGCCAGAACAAAACGAATATCTTTTTGTCTGATTTTTTTGATAGTTGTTTGATCAATTGGATTGAGCTGTCGTTGGTCATTTAACAGCGTTTCATCCAAATCACAGGCAATGATTTTTATCATAGATAACCTCCAAATGACATTATAACGGAATTGTCCAAGAAAATAAATGGCTTCTTTTCACTAAAACTGACTTATGGTATCATAATAACA
>CAMEIZ010000103.1 GCA_945919165.1 uncultured Traorella sp. | reverse complement strand
ATAAAGAAGATGATGCACTTGTGATTCGAAAACTTCTTAGTGCAACGGGAAAGAAAATTGTCTGTGGTGGAAGTACTTCACAGATGGTGGCTCGTGAGCTGAAAGAAGAGATTCGAATGCCGGATATTTTAAATTGTATTGGTGATATACCGCCAATAGCTTTCATTCATGGAATTGATCTTGTAACAGAAGGTGCGATTACACTGAAAAAAGTTTTGGAATATCTAAGAGAATGCAATGCAAATGATGAATATCGAGATCATTTTATGGATGGCAAGGATGGAGATGGAGCGTTTCTATTAACTCATATGTTGCTTTGTGACTGTTCCGCAATTCATTTCATTCAGGGTAAAGCAGATAATATTGCCCATGCTTCCATTAATTATTCACCAATCTCTTTAGGAAAGAAAATCCGTACCGTAGAAAAAATTGGTGATGAACTTAAAAAGCTTGGGAAAATCGTCACCTATGAACAAATCTAACATAAATTGACAAAATACCATCCAAGTATTTCCTATAATGGTTATTGGGTGATGGTATGGGTTATACATGTATTGCCTGTAGTGAAAAAACTATGGGCATTTTTAAAGGAAAAGAGAAAGCTCTGTTTCATCTTTTTGATATGAGTAAAGAACAACAAAAAGTTTTTTTGTATTCATTTGTCAGCTATGAGCTGATTGAGAAGTGTCTTCATTTTTATTCACATGATCATATGGAGATTCTTGAAAATCAGATTTTTTATAAAAATCACTGGCTGAAATTCTCTGATTATAAGATAGAAACAGATGATATTTATCATAATCTTTTATTTGACTATATGAAAAGGTATCATAAAATCTGGTGCTGCAGAGATGAAAATGGACATGTGATTTGGATAAAGGCTTGTAATGTGATTGAAAATTGTGTAAAATGAATGAAGTAATAAGTTATGGAGGTGCAAAATCATGGATGTTTGGTTATCGATTATGTATACTGTCATTGGATTGATCATTGGTGGAGCTTTAGGTTTCTTTTTGACAAGAAGATACTTTATGAAACAATTAAAGGAAAACCCTCCTATCAATGAAAAAATGATCCGTGCTATGTTTATGCAGATGGGAAGAAAGCCTTCTGAAGCACAGATCAGACAGATCATGAAATCAATGGAACAGGCAAGATAAGCAAAAACTGTTCAATACTATTTATAAGATCAATAAGTCTGCCCTTGGGCAGACTTATTATTTGAATAAAAAAAGTGAACTGTCAAGTAAAAAGACTTGACATCATGTTTTGGGTATGGTAAAGTATCCAGGTAAATATGGAGGAAAACACATGGCTGTTAAATTAAGATTAAAAAGAATGGGATCTAAAAAGGCACCTTTTTATAGAATTGTTGCTGCTGATTCCCGTTATCCTAGAGATGGAAGAATTATTGAATTAGTGGGTACTTATGATCCAACTAAGAACCCTGCAATCGTAAATGTTAATGCTGAAGTAGCACTGAAATGGTTATCAAATGGTGCTCAGCCAAGCGATACAGTTCGCAGCATTCTTTCTAAGGAAGGAATTATGAAGCAGTTCCACGATTCTAAACTGTCAAAATAATGATTGATTTCGAAAAGGTTTTATACAATCTGTGCGAACCCATTGTCAGTGATACACTTAATCTGTCTGTGAAACAGATGGAAACTTTGGATGAGCATGAAATCTGTCTTTATGTTTATGCCAACAGTGATGACGTGGCACGTTTGATTGGCAGAAAAGGAGCTATGGCTTCAAGTATTCGACAGATGATGTCAGTTGCAAGCCGCAAGGTAGACAAAAAGATTACAATTAAATTTGAATCTTATTAGGATGCACAGGCATCCTATTTTTAAAATAGGAGGAAATATGGAACTTACAATCGGGAAAATTGTCAATACACATGGCATACGAGGTGAACTGAAAATATTACCAAACAGTGATTTCATTGAGGAACGTTTTGAAAAGGGAAATGAACTGTTTGTGAAATATGGAAATAAAAAAGTGAGTTTGATCGTTGAAAGCTGGCGAATGCATAAAGGCTGTATTTTAGTTGTGTTTGAAGGGTATCATAATATTAATGATGTAGAAAAGTATAAGGGGTTAGAGCTGTTGTGTGAAGTTGATGGCAGTGAAGATGAAGATTATTACTATTTTGAACTGATTGACTGTCAGGTTTATTATGATGATCAGCTATTGGGCACTGTCTATGAAATCTTAGAAAGTGAAGCTCATGATATTTTGCGTGTTCAAAGAGAAAACAAAAAAGATGTGTTAATTCCGTATGTGGACCGTTTTATTCTTAATGTGGATATTGATGATAAAAGAATTGATGTAGATTTGATTGAGGGAATGTTATGAGAATTACAGTAATGACTTTCATTTAAAACTACTTCGATTATCAAAAAAGCACTTGATTCCCATAAGGTTGAATTTGATTGCGTGGATTATCGCTTGTATACGCTTGATAAACATCATCATGTAGATGATACACCTTGTGGCGGAGGGGTAGGGATGCTTTTGATGGTGCAGCCTATTGTTGACTGCTTGAAAGCGATCAAGACTGAATCTTCCCATGTTGTACTGCTTACTCCTCAAGGTGAAACCTTTACGCAGAAAAAAGCGAGAAGCTTTGTTCATTTTGATCATTTAATTCTTATTTGCGGCCATTATGAGGGCTTTGACGAGCGTATTCGTGATTATGTGGATGAAGAAGTCAGTATCGGTGATTTTGTGCTTACAGGCGGGGAAATTGCTGCAATGACGATATCCGATGCTCTGATTCGTTTATTGGATGGTGTGATTACCAAACAAAGTCATGAGGATGACAGCTTTGAAAATGGCTTGCTAGAATATCCTCAGTATACTCGTCCCATTGAATATGATGGGAAAAGAGTACCGGATGTTTTATTGAGCGGTCATCACGAGAATATTCGCAAATGGCGATTAAAAGAATCTTTGCGCAAAACGTATTTGAAACGTCCAGATCTTTTGGAAAAGAAACAGCTGAATGCTGAAGAAGAACATTTGCTGATAGAAATTCAAAGTGAAAATCAAAAATAATGATAAAGTCCTGAGGGACTTTTTTTTATTTTTGGTACATAATTGCATTGAGAAGATGTAAGAAAAGGAGTAAAATGTACCATATAGTGAGGACAACATGGCAAAAGATAACAGAGAAGAAATGTTAAAAAACGTGCTGAATCGTAAAAGAATCTCAACCCTGGATGCAGAAAGCTACTTAAAGAACAAACGTGAATATCATAATGATGAATTAGAGAAAATCATTGAAATAAATGAGAAAAATATCCGAGAACTTCAAAAGGGATATTTAAACGAGGAACTGGATCAGCTTCAAAAAGAGATTGAAAAAGATTTTGGTATCCAAAAACAAACCACAAAAGAATTAGATGATATCTTAAAACTGGATTTGCCTTCATACTTTCTAAATTCCATGTACATGGCATTTAAAAGGCATGAATTAAATAAAAACTGTGTCAGTGTACTCATATGTGGAGAAAAAGGCAGTTATAAACATGAATATCTCAATTCACTTTTGAGTTTTATGGAACAGGAAAGAATGATTGATGGTGTGGCTTCCATTGATTGTGAAAACTACAAGGATATTTCAAAGAATCAGCTTCTGATACAAGATTTATATGCTGCATCTATCAAGAAAAAAGAGATCTTGCTCATTGATCACTTTGATCAGCTTTCATTACAGCTTTGTGATATGATCTCTGAATTAACAAAAAAACAACAGATCAAACTGGATAACCGTTATGTAAAGAAAGATCATACACTGCAGTTAGTAAGTCAGCATTTAAGCGGAAATCTGATCGATTCGATTGATTTTTCATGTTCATTGATATTGTTGATTGCGGATGTTGGCTATTCAACGATTTATCAGAAAATAGGAACGCCGTTTTTTGAGAATATTCTTGATGTTATTGAGCTTAAGCATAAAAAAAGAGAAGAAATCGATCAGGATGTTGATAGACTGATTATGAAATATAAAGCTTTCTTTGACAGAAATGATGTAATGATCGATCAAAAAGCTTTAACTCTTTATCTAAAAGATCATTATCAGGAAGCAAAAGGAAAAGAATCACTGGAAAGTGAAATGAAAAAAGTCAGTGATGCTCTTACTGAATATCGACTGCAGACAAAAACAGATCAGAAAGCAACTTTGTGTTATGATCAAGATCTTTATCTGGAATGTGAAAATCAGCGTTATCGTCTTTTTGATTATGTAAAAACAGTACAGGATACGATGGATATCGAAAAAGAATTGGAAGAATTAGTAGGACTTCATTCAGTCAAAGAGTATCTTCTTTCCTTAAAAGATTATTATGCGATTCAAAGCCAGCGGCAGACTTTGGGATTGAAAACAGAAGAGCTGAGTAAACATATGATCTTTATGGGAAATCCGGGAACCGGAAAAACGACAGTTGCCCGTATTTTTGCCCGCTATATGAAATTTCTTGGTTTTTTAAAAAGCGGTGTTTTAGTGGAAGTATCGCGTAAGGATCTTGTTGGTCAATATGTGGGTCATACCGCTCCGTTAACCATGAAGGTGATTGAAAGTGCTTTGGGCGGTGTGTTGTTTATTGATGAAGCTTACAGCCTGTATCGCGGTTCTACGGACAGTTTTGGCTTGGAAGCTATTGATACACTTGTCAAAGCTATGGAAGATCACCGAGAGGATTTGATTGTCATTTTGGCCGGTTATACGAAAGAAATGAATGAGTTTTTAAAAGCGAATTCAGGATTAAAATCCAGATTTAATCATATTCTTGAATTTGAAGACTATACAGCTGAAGAACTCTATGAAATTTGTAAATCAGTAGCATCGAAAAAACAATATGTTTTGGATGCAGCATGTGAAAAAGACTTGTTGGCTTATTTTGATTCAAAACGTAAAAGTGATGATGGGAATGGCCGTCTAGCAAGAAATGTTGTTGAAAAAGCGATCTTGGCACAGTCGAAAAGACTGATGCAGACTCACAGCAAAGACTATAAAACATTATTGCCTGAAGATTTTGAAGAAATGTTGAAAGACGGTGAATAAATGGCAAAGGTAAAAAAAGAAAAAATCAGAAAAAAAAGTACGATGCCGATCTATCTGGCGGCCTTGACATGGGTCATTCTGTCCATGTTTTTGCCGATGATAAAATTCACAAGCTATCTGATTTTATTGTTGATAAGTTTTGGTGTTTGGTTTGTTTTGACACATTTTAATGTTTTTAAAGATATTGAAATTGAAGTGGAAACACCTATCACTTATGTCAACAGTGAAGTTGAGGAAATCTGTCTGTTATGTGACAGCCAGATTGCTGCTTTGCATCAGCTCGATGAGGTCATTCAAGATGAAGACTTGTCTGAAAAGATTGCAGAAATCATTCTTATCAATGAAAAAATCAGCGATTTTATTCAAAAAGAACCACTAAGCGTTCAAAAAACGCGTAAATATTTTAAATATTATGTTGACAGTGTCATTGAGCTGCTTAGAAGGTATGCCGATATTGAACAACCTGCTTTTGAGGGAGAAAACATCTTAACTTCAAAAAACAAAATTAGGGAAACACTCGATATCAGTGTACAGGCATTCAGAAACTTTTATGATCAGTTATATGAAAAAACCAATATGGAAGTCAAAGTGGATGCGAAAGTATTAGAGGATTTATTGAAACAGGAAGGAATTTTAGAGGAGAAAACAAAATGAGTGAGGAAAAAATTACATTAACTTTGGGTGAAGAAGAAGTGGTTGAAGAAGAAGTTGTTGAAGAAAAAGGAATTGAGCCAGTTGAAATCAGCGATGCTGATTTCAGTGAAGAAGAAAAGAAACAAATTGAAGAATTCGCAGAAAAAATTGATATTACTTCTTCAAGTATGGTATTACAGTATGGCAGTCAGGCCCAAAAGAAAATATCTGATTTTTCAGACAGTGCACTGAATCGTATCAAAACAAAGGATTTAGGTGAAGTTGGCGATATGATCAGCGATTTAGTCGTTGAATTAAAGGGCTTTGAAATTGAAGAAGAAGAAAAGGGAGTATTTGGTTTCTTTAAGAAACAGTCCAATAAGTTAAGTGGATTGAAAGCTCGTTATGATGCTGCTGAAGTCAATGTTGGTAAGATTGTCAAAGCGCTTGAAGATCATCAGATTCAGCTGATGAAGGATATTGTCATGCTGGATGAGCTATATGAAAGAAATCAGATGAATTTTAAAGAATTGACAATGTATATTTTGGCAGGTAAGAAACGTTTGGAAAAAGCCAAAACGGTTGAACTGCCGGCATTGATTGAAAAAGCAAAACGAAGCGGAGCCCAGGAAGATTCACAGGCTGCCAATGATTTTGCACAGATGTGTGATCGCTTTG
>CAMEIZ010000102.1 GCA_945919165.1 uncultured Traorella sp. | reverse complement strand
CCTTGCCCCAAATGTGGTGCAGATTTGCCGGCAGGCGCTGTTAAATGTGAAATTTGCGGATATGAGGCACCGCATCCTTGTCCTTATTGTGGTACCGCTCTACCTGACAAAAACACAAGATTTTGCCCTGAATGTGGTAAATCCTTAATAAAAACTTGTCCTTCTTGTAATTCTCCACTTATCGGTACTCCGAAATTTTGCCCTGAGTGTGGTACTAAATTAGGGTAGTGTAAAGGTTGGATAATAGCTGTTTTAACGAATTTATTGCTTTGGTGCACAATGCAAAAGTTTAAGAAAGTTCTTGATGTAACATTGGTATTATTCTTTTAGACGTTAGATATCAATAATTGACGTCTGCTACTGGTAAATATCAGCGATTATTGCATTTGGATTTTTCCCTAAATGCTATTTTGATGGACAGTACAACGAATAAGATCATTTGTAAATGTAAATTATGTGAATTGAAGACTTCAGAATAGGAGGATGTAGAAATGAAGAAAAAGTCTTTTTCTTGGGGGATTATTATTTTAATGTTCTTTTTGTTTTTCCCAGTTGGTATTTGGATGTTAGTTAGAAAGATGACTGATGAAAAATCCAATTATGTAAAAAACGGGAAATCCTTAAAGATTTTTGCTTGGGTATTAATAGGTTTTGCAGCGTTATATCCGATTATGGGAATCACCGGTGAGCTTGAACTCCAAGCCGAGGATGGCACAAGTTTAGTTGGCGGATTAATTGCGACGATTCTAATTTTCGGTGGCGGTGGTGCATTCTCTTTATATAAAGCGAATTCATACATAAAGAAAGGTACAAAATATAACAGATATCTTTCTATTATCAATTGCAGCAATGATACATTAATAGATAATATTGCTGCGGCTTATCCTACTTCTTTTGAACAAGCGGTAAAGGATTTACAGTCAATGCTTGATGATGGTTATTTTATGAATGCGTATTTGGATTTAAACCGCAGAGAGCTGATCATGCCACAAAAAGCAACTGTTAATGTCGCCGTAAATCAAAGCACTTCGCCTTCAAATGGTCAACCTATGAGTGTAAAATGCAAAAATTGCGGCGCAACAAATACAATTGTGCCAGGTGCTGCGAACGAATGCGAATATTGTGGTTCACCGCTGTAAAAGAGGTGTAAAGATTATAAGGTCTATAAGCGGGAACTATCCATTGTTTTTGAATTCTCATAGATCTCTTTTTGAGTATCTTATCATTAATCTTTAGAACCTAATAACGTAATAATGCCGATTATTCGGCTTTTTTATTTTTGAAAGAAAAATCTTAAAAATAATAAAATTTATCTATTCAAATCATATTAGTAGAGAGACCAAGCAAAAATGAAAATTATCATTCGTTTATGATCTGATTTAGAATGATTTTTCTTTTTTCTTAAAACGAATGTGTTATAATGAACAACAAGGAATAACATAAGATTTTATTGTCTTCATTTCAGGAGGATTTATGAAAAAGAAACTTGTTTTGATCATTGTTCTTTGTCTGATGTTGGTAATTGCTTTGAGTACAATGGTTTTGATGTTATTGAAGGCAGTTTCTTTGAAAGCAGATGAAATTGTTTATGAATATGGACAGCCTCTTCATATTGAATATACTTCATTATTGGATACAGAGGATCAGCAAATTCTTGACAGTTTGAGTGTTGATGAAAGTCAAATTGAATATGAAGAAAATCAGACATATCCAAAGGTTGGAGAATACTCAATCCCACTTCATTATCAAAGTTTTTTCAAAAAAATGACGACCAGCTTGAAACTGATTGTCAAGGATACAACCAGCCCTCAATTTGATAAGAGCACAAATGAAATCAATCTGTTTGTTAATGACCAATTGGATATTGAAGCTTCATTTTCATGTTCAGATTTAAGCGGTTGTAAACTTTTGTATGATACCAGTCAAGTAAAACTAAATCAAGAAGGCAGTTATCCTATGCAAATCAAAGCAGTTGATCCTTATGAAAATGAAAATATAATGGATTTTATGATTCATGTGAAAAGCCGTCCAGTTGCCTCAGTTGGAAATCAAGTAACCATTGTAAATGGACTATTAATTGTTAATAAGAAACATGGTATTCCATCTGATTATGCAACGACAGAGGATCCTGTTGCGAAAGTTCAAATACAAAAATTAATCAGTGATATGCAAGCCTTAGGCTATGATATCAGCTCTGATTATAATGGATATCGAAGCTATAGCATACAAAGAGATCTTTACAATAGCTATGTAAGTAAATATGGTCAAGCAAAAGCGGATACATTTTCTGCCCGTCCTGGTTACTCTGAGCATCAAAGCGGACTAGCTTTTGATTTGCATCATCAGAATAGAAAACTTGTGAAAAATGAAAATGAAGTTCAATGGATTGCACAAAATGCTTATAAATATGGTTTTATCGTTCGTTATCAGAAGGGATGGGAAGCTATTACCGGATATCAGGCAGAGCCTTGGCATCTTCGCTATATTGGATCTAAGGCAGAAGATATTTATCGAAGCGGTTTAACACTGGAAGAGTATTTGGGTGTTGAAGGCGGAAATTACAGATAAAGAAACAGTTCTGAACAGAACTGTTTTTTGATATGCGATTATGTGTCAATGATTTTTAGATGTCTGAACCAATAACACAGACAATAGCCAATAATACTGCCAAGGGTATTGGTTAATAAATCTGTGATATCAAATATCCGATTGCCATGCAAAATGGGCTGCATCAATTCAATCGTTAAAACAATGAAAAAAGATAACAGCATGGATTTAAAGAAATGAAAATGATAAATCTGATTCAGAAAAAAACCCAAAGGAATGGTCATCATGATATTTAGAACGATCTGTCTGAGATAATCACCTCTTTCATAGAAAACATCGATAAACAGGTGAAAATTAAAAGTATAAGAATGATCGAAAAGATGCGGTAATGAAGTAAGAATGGGCATGATTGTTAAATATAAAACACCAATCATATAAATATAGAAAATGGTTTTGATCAATAGGTTTTTGCTTTTATACCAGCTTTTGAGTAAAAAAACATAAAGACCGATGATGAAAATAACATCAAATAGCATCAGATTGGTTGAATTGTTTTTGCATCACATAGTTTTCTAAAACAATTCCGTTTCGTATTACCTGCTGTTTTTTTACGGTTTTGTAGCCTCTTTGTTTAAAAAAAGGCTGTGCTGTTATAGAAGCGTGCGTGGTAATAGTTTTACCGTCATATAACTGTTCTAAATAATCACAGATAGCTGAAGCAATGCCTTGATGTTGATAGTCTTTATGAACGTATAAGTGATCGAGATAACCAGTAAAGTCAAGATCGCCAAAGCCAACAAGCTGATTATCTTCAATGGCAATGATTGTATGATTCTTTAAGAAAGACTGATTCCATTTTTCTAAATCCAAATGTTCAGTCCATGCATGTAATTGTTCATTTGTATAATCTTTTGCATTTACAGCAAAAACAGTTTGACAGAACAATTCTGCCATGATTGGACAATCCTCTGGTCTGTATTTTCTGATGAACATTTTTCCACCTCAATTAATCTATGAAAAGATCAATACGGTTATATCATATTAAAACCATAAAAACCAGAATGAATAAAAAAAAAACAAAATGAAGAGTACTTCATTTTGCTTTGATTACATAAAGAAGATAATTGCAATCATATGACAGATAGCTCCGGCATTGATGAAAAAATGCCAGATCATGTGAAAATATTTGATATCGTACTGCTTTTTATAAAAGAAAGTACCAACTAGTACAATTAACGACATAAACAGCCAACTGGCTTTCTGAAGAAGTATTGGAATAAACAGAATAGCAGCCCATCCCATAATCAGATAAATAGTCACAGACAATTTGGGATAAGATTTGCGGGCAATGGATTTATAGAGAATACCAGCTAAGACCATAAGCCACTGCAAGACAAGAATCAAAATCCCCTGCCAGCCTTCAATGATGCAAAGAGCAATGGGTGTATAAGTACCTGCGATGGCAACATAAATAAAACAGTGATCTAAAATACGGAAGATCGTTTTCTGTTCGGTTTCATATTTCATGGAATGATACAGACAGGAAACCAGAAACATCAAAAAAATGGAAATCATGAAAATACTTGTGCCTGCGGCCTGAATGATGGAACCATCCAGATATGCTTTAATTGCAGTAATGGGCAGAAGTATCAAGGTAATGGCCGCCATAACACCATGGGTAATTGCATTGCCGACTTCTTCGCCAAAGCTCAGCTGAATGAGATTTTTAATTGAGTGAGAAGAATTCATAATTAAAGAAGAATCATCTGTTGACATCCATATCACCTCAGTTTTATTATACATGATTTTTTTGGAATTTTAATAGTCAAATGCTATAAATTGTATAGCAAACTATATAATCTAGTAATAAAAACGAGATGAAGCTTATTAAATGACAAATCTGAAAAGGATTTTATTTTATTGGAAAATATGGTAAAATCTTTAAGTTAAAGGAATAGGTGGAATTATGTTTCTTAAAAGAATTGAACTGCAAGGTTTTAAGTCGTTTGCTGATAAGACAGTGATTTCTTTTGATAGTGAAGTAACGGGAATCGTGGGTCCTAACGGCTGCGGAAAAAGTAATATAGCAGATGCTCTAAGATGGGCATTAGGGGAACAGTCTGTCAAAAGTCTTCGCGGAGATAAAATGAGTGATGTTATCTTCAATGGTACAGATACTCGAAAGCCGGTTAATGTGGCTGAAGTCACATTAGTTTTAGACAATAGCCGTCATTTTCTTCATGTTGATTTTGAAGAAGTAGAAATTACCCGCAAACTTTATCGCAATACCGGTGAAGGAGAGTATTATATTAATAAAACGCCTTGTCGACTAAAAGATGTTAAAGAATTAATTATGGATACT
This sequence comes from uncultured Traorella sp., assembly GCA_945919165.1. Lineage (GTDB taxonomy): Bacteria > Bacillota_I > Bacilli_A > Erysipelotrichales > Erysipelotrichaceae > Traorella. The sequence goes on along the minus strand of CAMEIZ010000102.1, from coordinate 1,483 downwards.
GGGCTGGGAAGAGATTCTTTAAGTATTATATCTCAGGGTACAGTGTCAAATTTTGTGGAGAGTAAACCAGAAGATCGACGCGGACTTTTTGAAGAAGCAGCCGGTGTTTCCAAATATAAGAAAAGAAAAAATGAATCATTGGGAAAATTAAATCGAACTCAGGAAAATCTTGATCGTTTGGAAGATATTCTGCTGGAACTTGAGCGTCAGATTAATCCGTTAAAGCGACAGGCTAAAAAAGCTGAAACCTATCTGATCAAGAAAAAAGAACTGGAAACAATTGAAATCAGTGTGTTGGTTGATGAAATTGAACATTTGACTTTAAAAATTGAAGAGTTGAAAAAACAAGCCTTTGATCTGGAATCAAAACGAGCTGTTTTTGAAACGACAATTGGTGTTGGAGAAGCAAAGAATCTTGAATTAAGAAAAGAAATGAGTCAGTTGGATGTGGATATCAATAAACTGCAGGAACAATTCGTCAATGTGATGAATGAAATAGCACGCTTGGAAGCAAGTAAAACAGAAATTGATGAAAAGCGTAAATACGCTTTATTGAATGCATCCAATGAAGATAAAGCCAAACAGATTAAGGAAATGCTGGATGAAGTCAGCTATGAATATCAGGATCGATTAAAGCGTGTCAGCGATTTGCAGGTGAACCTTTCTTTTAAACAGGAGGAAGATGACAAGCTGGTAATCAAATTGAATCGTGACAGGGATGCTTTTAATGAACAGAATGCATATTTAACGCGTTTAAAAAACCGTAGCAGTGTCTTGGAAAACCTGGTAGCTTCACCGTTTAATCATCAGCAGGGTGTACAAACTATTATGAATGCCAAAGATTCCTTTATGGGAATCTTGGGGGTTGTGTCATTGGTTTTAAAGCCTCACAGCGGTTATGAGCAGGCTATCAGCAGTGCTGTATCAAGTGCTATGTATCATATTGTCTGTGAAGATGAAATGAGTGCTCGCCATGCGATTACATATTTAAAAAAGAACGAATCCGGACGTGCTACTTTTTTGCCGCTGAGTGTGTGTCGAAAAAGAGAATTGCCAAAGGATCATGAAGTGATTTGTTTGAATATGAATGGATATCTTGGAAAAAGCAGTGATTTTGTAGATTGTGATGAAATCTATGATGTTTTAAACAGTTATCTTTTAGGACAGGTATTAATTTGTGATAATTTGGCGAATGCGTATGAACTTGCCAAAGCTTTGCATTATAAATATAAGATAGTAACACTGGATGGTGAAACAGTAAACCGTGATGGAAGTATGAGCGGAGGACGTTCAAAAAACAATTCCTCACCGCTTACTTTAAAAAAAGAATTGACGGATGTGCAGGAAAAAATAGAAAAACAGCAAAGATGTGTTGATGAACTTCAGAAAAATATTACGGCATTAACATCAAAACGTGAAATACTATCCGGAGAAATCGTTCAGATGCAGATTGATTTAGCTACTCTGCAGCCCGTTGTAGATG
>CAMEIZ010000101.1 GCA_945919165.1 uncultured Traorella sp. | reverse complement strand
CACGGGAACAGGATTTTAAACGATCAAAGAAATCATAGACAATTTCACCTAAAGGAAGCTGATAAATAATGGAAACACGTGTATCATCTAAATAAATCATATCTTCATAAATACCGCGTTTATTTTGTGCCAGTTCCATAATTGGACCGATATATTCCTTTGGACACATGATGGTTGCTTTCACAAAAGGTTCTTCTATACTTTCAATTTTTTGTACCTCCGGAAGCTGACTTGGATTATCAATCTTGATCATACTTCCATCAGTCATATTTACATGATAGACAACACTTGGTGCAGTCGCAATAATATCAATATTGAATTCACGTTCGATTCTTTCCTGAATGACATCCATGTGCAAAAGTCCTAAAAAGCCACATCTAAAGCCAAATCCTAAAGCCTGTGAGGTTTCTGCTTCAAACTGCAAGGAAGCATCATTCAGCTGCAGTTTATCTAAAGCATCTCGTAAATCATTGTAACGATTACTTTCAACCGGATAAAGTCCACAGTATACCATTGGATTCATTTCACGATATCCTGCTAATGGTTCAATCGCCATTGCGTTTTTCAGTGTAATCGTATCACCCACACGCACATCTTTGATGTTCTTGATAGAAGCAGCAATCCAGCCAACTTCTCCACAAACCAATTCTTCTTTTTTTACTTCTTTAGGTGTTCGAATTCCCAATTCAAGCACTTCATATTCAGCACCTGTTGCCATAAATTTCATGACATCACCAACCCTGATTCGTCCTTCCTTGACACATACCTGGACAATAACTCCGCGATAAGCATCATAAGCACTATCAAATACCAAAGCTTTTAAGCGATGATGGATATCTCCCTTTGGAGCTGGAACATTTTTTACGATCTGTTCCAGGACTTCATGAACATTCAATCCACTCTTAGCAGAAATCTGTGGTGCTGAATGAGCATCTAATCCGATAACATTTTCAATTTCTTCAATCACCCTTGTCGGGTCCGCACTCGGTAAATCGATTTTATTAATAACCGGCAAAATCTCCAAATCATTATCAAGTGCCAAATAAACGTTTGCCAGCGTCTGAGCTTCAATTCCCTGAGCTGCATCAACAACTAATACAGCCCCCTCACAAGCTGCTAATGAACGAGATACCTCGTAGGTAAAGTCAACATGACCCGGTGTATCAATCAGATGAAAAGTATAGGTTTCCCCATCATCTGCTTTATATTGCAAAGAAACAGCATTTAATTTGATCGTAATGCCTCTTTCTCTTTCAAGATCCATGGTATCCAATAATTGCTCTTTCATCTCACGCTGGGCAACTGTATCCGTCAATTCAAGAATTCGATCTGCCAATGTTGATTTTCCATGATCGATATGGGCAATAATTGAAAAATTGCGAATTTTGCTCTGATCCATAAAATTCCTCCAATGCACTCAATAATTATAATGAAAACATTCAAAATAAGCAATAAAAAAGAAATCTAAGTTAAATGAAACTCTTTAAAAAAGCTGCTTTCATGCAGCTCAAATTGATCGAATAAAATTGGTGTATATTCTTTCTTCTTTTGGAGTTTCACCATATGCTTCTTTTCCAAGCTGAATACTCTTCATCAGAAAAGCCATATTTCTAGCTAAAACACGCATGGTTTGCAGCCCTTCAAGGTCCTGTTTCACTTCATCAGCATTATTTCCATGAACCATATTCCAGTAACAAGAGCTGACAATTGGCATACCTGAAATTGTAAAATACTTGTTAAGCTCATCAAATGTTGCTGTATTTCCTGCTCTTCGACAACTGACAACAGATGCTCCAACTTTCATCGTCTTATCAAATCCAGAACTGTAGAACAAACGATCTAAAAATGAGATCAAGGTACCATTGGCACTGGCATAATAAACAGGTGATCCAATAATCAAACCATCACATTCCTTAAATTTTGGCATCGTTTCATTCACAAGATCATCAAAAACACATTTTCCATCCGTTTTACACTTACGGCAAGCAATACATCCGCGAATATTCAAATGTCCCACTTGCAGAATTTCAGTTTCAATTCCCTCAAGATTCAAAGTATCCGCTGCTTCTTTTAAAGCTGTATAGGTACACCCCTGTGCGTGAGGGCTTCCATTAATCAATAAAACTTTCATCTGGTTCCTCCCCTATCATTATATGAAAAAATGAATCTTTTAGTATAAAACTCAGGCGTCATGCCTGAGTTTCATGATATCGTTTTAATAAATCCTCTAAAAGTGAATGAATATCTTCTAAAGTCAAATTTTTTACCCCACTGGCAAGCTTATGACCACCACCGTGATAAGAAGCTGCGATATCATTAATCACTGTATTTTTACTTCTTAAACTGCCGGTATAAGTTTGATCACTTTTTTGTGTGAACAGACAATAAATCTCAATTTCTTCAATATTTGCAAGAACAAATACCTTTTCCTTAGCTTTTTCAAATGTCAGTTGAAACTGTTCATAGTCATTTTGATCAGCTATGATATAAGCAATTTTTTCTTCAATAAATTCAGCTTTAGATCGAAGAAAGGTCTCATATCTGAATTCCTTTAGATTACCGGCGTACATTTTCTGATTGATCAGCTGCAGATTGATTTGAAAGCTTGAAAGATAAGCCGCAACCTGAAATGTCTTCTCACTTACACTGTTAATGGAAAATTTTTGTGAATCGGTTAATAGACCACAGTAAAGATAGGTTGCAGCTTCTTTTGAAAGCTGTATGTGATGTTCCATCAGCATTTGACTGATCACTTCACAGGTAGCACAGGCTTTTTCATCAACAATCGTAAAATCACCATAATCATCAACAATTGGATGATGATCAATTTTCACAATCATTTTACACTGATCATAACCTTCTCCATCAATTCTTTCACGATTGGCTGTATCACAGACAATGGCTAAAGCTAATGAAAAATCAATTGGATCGTGATAACAGGATGGAAAAAAAGTTGGTTTGTTTTCATTTCCTAATGCATAGACTTTTTTTTCAGGATATAGCTGCTCAATCAGTTTTTTCATGCCAAACTGACTGCCATTGGCATCTCCATCCGGATTGACATGACGGTAGATGCAGATTGTATCAAATTTTTCAATTAGATCAAAGAGTTTTTCAATCATATTAAAAACCTAAGATACGATAAGTATCTCTGGCAATGACCAGCTCTTCGTTTGTTGGAACAACATAGACGGCCACCTTACTGTCATCATTGGAAATTTTGGCTTCTTTTCCATGAATGGTATCATTGAATTCGTAATTGATGCTTAAGCCAAGGCATTCTTCCATAGCCTTTAAGATCAGCATTCTCAAATGAGAATCATTTTCTCCTAATCCGGCTGTGAATGAAATGGCATCAACATGACCTAACTGCATCACATAACCACCAATCATATTAATTACGCGATTTACATAAACCTGAAGAGTTAAAATAGCTCTTTCATTTCCTTCATGATATGCTTTTTCAATATCTCTGGCATCACTTGAAATACCGCTGATTCCTAACATTCCGGATTTCTTGTTGAAAGCAGTATCCAACTCATCTGGAGTCATACCTGTCTGACGTGCCATATAAACTGCAACAGCTGGGTCAATATCACCACAACGTGTTCCCATCATAATACCTCCAAGAGGCGTCAGACCCATCGAAGTATTCACACAAACGCCACCATCTACGGCACTGATGGATGCTCCATTACCTAAATGACAAGTAATAATTTTCGTATCTTTAATATCTTTTCCCATCAGTTCAGCTGTACGCTGAGAGATAAACTGATGGCTTGTTCCATGAGCACCATATTTTCTTACTTTGTAATCTGTATACCATTCATATGGCAGTGGATATAAATAGCTGGCAGCTTCCATTGTCTGATGGAAGGCTGTATCAAATACAAATACGTGTCCTATTTCTGGAAGAGCTTCTTTGAAAGCACGATATCCAATTAAGTGAGCCGGATTATGCAATGGAGCTAACGGAGCTAATTCATCCACTTTATTCACAACATCCTCATCAACTAGAGCACTTTCCTTAAAGTAGCTTCCTCCCTGCACAATACGATGTCCGGCACCTTTGATTTCATCCAAACTTTCTACTACATGGTATTCAACAAGAGCCTTTAACAATAGATCAACAGCTACACCATGATCGGGAATTGGTAAATTCTGAACATGCTTTTCTCCATTGACCTTAATGGTAAAAATACCTTCTTCTAATCCAATTCTTTCAGCATTACCACTGGTAAGCACCGTTTCAGACGGCATGTCAAAGAGCTGAAATTTTAAACTTGAACTTCCTGCATTTACTGAAATAATCTTAGTCATCTTGTCCTCCTAATCTAAATCTTCAATTTCTTTTAAGTATTGATTGACTTCTTCAATATTCAACTTTTTTATTTTACCATAAATTTTCACTCGTGCATGATATTTCTCAATCAATTTTAATTTTTCTTCATATTCAAGCAATGTTTTTTGACTGCGATGGATAGCGTCTAATACAGCAGCACGGGTAATTTCACAATTTTCTGCAATTTCAGCTAAAGATAAATCTTCTTTGAAGTAATAATCACAGATTTGCTGCTGACGAGTGGTCAAAAGACTTCCATACCAATCTAAATATTCATTCATTTCTTCAGTTTTCTTCATAATTGACAAAACCCTCAGAGATGGAATACAGATAAGAATCTAAATCAAATTCTCTCAAATCATCGATTTTTTCTCCTAATCCGACATATTTAACACCTAGATGAAGCTTATCTTTGATTGCAATAACAATTCCGCCTTTCGCCGTACCATCCAGCTTGGTGAGGATCACACCGCTCAAACAAGCCACCTCATTAAATATTTCCGCCTGAGAGAGACCGTTCTGTCCGGTAGTTGCATCTAAAACCAGCCAAGTTTCATGGGGGGCATCCTCGATTTCTCTTGAAACAACACGGCGCATTTTGGCCAATTCATTCATCAGATTTACTTTATTTTGAAGTCTTCCGGCAGTATCACAGATCAAAACATCCATTTCATGTTCTTTTGCATAGCGGCAAGCGTCTACCAAAACACTGCTAGGATCCGCATTTTCTTTTCCTTTAATGCACTCGATTCCCAAGCGTTGTGCCCATTGTGCCAACTGATCTACTGCTCCTGCACGAAAGGTATCTGCCGCAGCCAGACAAACTTTTTTATTCTGCTGCTGGAAAAGATGAGCCAGTTTAGCTGTTGTGGTTGTTTTCCCACTGCCATTAACCCCCACCATCATAATAACCGTTACACCATCTTTATTCTCATGAAAAGGTTCTTCTTCAGTTTCATTATAAATATCGCTGAGTACTTCAATCAGGCAGCTTTCAATTTCTTTGGCACTTTTCAAACGCTGATCGACAGCACGGTTTTCAACTTCATCCACGACTTTTTGTGCCGTATGAATACCTAAATCTGCTTCTAACAAAATCACCATCAATTCTTCTAAGAATTCCTCATTGACACCTGAAAAATTCAGTGACAGACGGCGAATTTTTTCTGAAAAGGAAGAACGGCTTTTTTGAAGACCTTTTAAATAACGATCCTGATCTTTTGAATTAGAAAAAGTATTTTTTAATTTTGACAAAAAACTCATGATTTCACCTCATTATTATCAATATAGCTCATAGCTTCACTTAATTGCACCTTCAAAAGTGAAGAAACTCCTTTTTGTTTCATCGTCACCCCATATAACGCATCACATTGTTCCATAGTACCTGGACGATGTGTAACTACAATAAACTGGCTGCCATCTTTGAAATGGGATATATACTTTGCAAAGCGTTCAACATTTGCTGTATCTAAAGCTGCTTCCACTTCATCAAAAACACACAGCGGCATAGTGCAGGCACGCAATATTGAAAACAGCACACAAATGGCAACTAGACTTTTCTCGCCGCCACTTAACAGAGTTAGATTTTGAATATTTTTTCCCGGTGGCTGAACATGGATATCAATCCCGGTATTTAAAATATCATTTGGATCAACTAATGTCAGTGAGGCTTTTCCGCCTCCAAAAAGCTTTCTGAATTCATCATTGAGCTGAGCATTGATCGCATCAAAACTTTCTTTAAGCTGTTTTACCATGATTTCATCCATTTCATCAATGGCTTCTAAAATCTTGTTTTTCGCATTGATTAAATCCGCTTTTTGGTGCGTCAGAAAATCAAAGCGTTCATTTACCTGGGCATACTGTTCGGGTGCTTCTAAGTTGATATTTCCAAGTGAATTGATTTCATTTCTTAACTGAAGCACTCGTTTTTTTGCTTCTTCATTGTCCTGTTCCACTTTTTGATTTTTCGCATATTCAAAGGTCATTTCATAGCTGGTACTCAAACGGTTTAAGGCATTTTCAAGATTGGCTTCTGCTTTAGCTTTTTCAATTTCCACATTTTTTTCCTGTTGATTTACAACATTGCTTTCACGGCGTGCCTGACGAATCTGCATATCAATTCTTTCTGCTTCGTTTCCGGCTTTTAAACGTCGTTCACGTTTCAACTGGATACTGCTGGTGATTTCATCACGTTTTTTATAAGCGTTGGAAAGCTCTAAAATCAGCGTATCTTCATGGCTGACTTCATTTTATGTATGCTTCGGAGAAAGCTCTTCATATTGGATTTTCAAA
>CAMEIZ010000100.1 GCA_945919165.1 uncultured Traorella sp. | reverse complement strand
CGCATGAGCAATCATTTTTACAATGTTTTTTCGAATATTTATAGCGTGTTTTTGAAGTTCATGTGTATTCATAAAGTCCTCCTTCAATCTTAATTATTATACATGATAATTCTGTGAAAAGGTAGTCATACACTTATTTTTATTATTTTTCATGCTCAAGAAGTTCCTGAATCATCGTTTCAATGATAGATGGACATGTATGACATAGGCCTGAAATATGAACACGCTCAGTTCTCAAATGGAGATCCTTCCCCCAAGGTCCACATACTACTACAGGAATGTCCTGTTTTAAACGCTTATCCAGATAGTATTCCTTTTCATCATACATCAGATACGTCAGATCCTGATGATCAAAGCGTCTTAAATAACTGCCATCACTGACACCTTTGAAATAATTCTCTTTTTCCAAATGCAGATTTTGACTCCGCAGGGTATGATCAAGACACGTTGCAAGATGCTGCGTTGAACCATAATTAATATCTCTGGAAAGAATAGGCGGATAGTAAGGAGGTATAAAAGAAATGATGACACATGGCTGAATCCATGGTACTTTTTCAAGACAGGCTTCAATATAACGGCTTCCTTCAAATAAAAATTTTTCATCTAATTTTAATTCAGGAAGCACATGATTTTCTTCACAGATTTTTTTCAATTCATCAAACGTATAGATTGTGATCTTTCTTTTCTCATATTTTCTTGAACAAGCTTTCATTTTAATTTCCATACGTTCATGATAATATTGAATTCCTTTTTCACATTTTCTTTTTAATTCACTGGCAATTTCAGCTAATGACTTTTGAAACATCATGATTGAACATGAAGCACTCGCATAATGAGCCAGTGAATAATCATAATAATCTTTACTGTCTCTGTAATAATTAAACACTGGAGGAGTGGAAAACTCTTTCTGAAGATGATCTACAAAATCTTCACTGTATTCAATTTGACGTATAATTTCATTCAGCAATGTTATCGGATTAATCCCCTTTTCTATAGATGATATATGACTTGGGATTCCTGCTGCATGAATCATAGCCAAACACTTGCCAATACTGCCAAAGCTAGCCACATGTCCCTGACGAATATGGGCACTAGGTTCAGGATTAACTGCATAAACATACTCCAAATTATACATTTCAGCCAGCTCAGCTAATAACGTTTGCGCATGACGCATTCCTAACGAATAGGTTTCTTCATCACACACTGAAAGAAACAAAAGATTACCCTTCATGGATATCTGTGAATACTTTTCCAAAATAGCCAGTTCAGCTGCCATACCGCCCTTCATATCACAGCTTCCTCTTCCAAACAGCCATTCATTTGATTCAATATCCTTTAGAATCTCCTCATCCTTTCGTTCACTGTCATATGCCATATCTTTTAAATGTCCATATGCATCAAGGGATACAACATCATGATGATTGATCATCACCAGTGTTTTATTTTCTTTTCCTTTAATAAGCGCATAAACATTTCTTCTTGACAAGCCATCATGAAGTTCTTGAAAACCTGCATACTGAGGATGCACTTTAAAATAATCCATTTCTTGAATGATCTTCATTAATTCTTCTTCAAAATCATGCTCTGAATCAGTATGTGTCAGACTCTCTGTTTGCATCAGATGACAAGTCAATTCCAGAGTTCTATTCTACATCACAATCGCCTGCTTTCATTAGGAGCAGCGCGTTTGCCAACGAGATTTCAAAACAATTCGTTCAATTTCACAAGAATTGTTAGAAATACAAATAAAATCAAATTAAATGTCCCTTTTTTTGTACATTCTTATTTTTATGTATAAAACATCTTTTACGCACTTGAAAATTGAAACAATTTTCATTATCATGTTTCACGTAAAGAAAGGATACAATTATGAACTGGTTTATACTTTTGATCATTTGCATTTCATTAGATTCCTTCGTTATCATGATGGAAAAAGGAGCAACATCTTTAAAAATAGTGTTCAAAGATGCATTGATGCATTCTTTAATTTTCGCATTCATCGATGCCACTCTTTTACTTATAGGAAATCTGTTCGGACAGTTGTTCTATCTGGATCGCATTGTACGTTTGAATCAGTTGATTACATTTGCTATCCTGATTTTGATCAGTACTGAAATATTCATCAAAACGCATCAAAAAAAGGCTTTTGAAGAAAAACTGAACATGAATTATACTTATATGGACAGCGTTAAAAAAGCCGTGATTTCCGGTATTGACTGTTTTTTAATTGGATTGTTTATATCTTCCTTTCATCTTTCTTTTAACTTTCAGTGGTGTACAGCCTTTTTCATTACATTTATCCTTGTTCTTATCGCTCATTATATAGGGTATCGTCAGGGTGCTGCTTATCAGAAATTTATTGGGTATTTATGTTCGGCCATCTATCTAATTCTTGCTTTTTTGGAAATGATGGTGATCAATGGCCTGGTGTAGGAGTGAAATATGAGTCAGTCTAGTAAAATCAGCATGAAGGAACTATTATGTGAAGGCCTTTATGAATTGATGAAAACCAAACCGTTTGAGAAAATTACCATCAAACAAATCTGTGATAAAACCGGTGTGATTCGAGGCACTTTCTATAATCATTTTATGGATAAATATGAAGCACTGGAGTATTTAATTACTCAAATGCTCATGGATGATTCTATTCAAAACATTCAGGATAAGATCACTCATGTCTTTCAGGTATTAGATGAACAAAAATCTTTTTTCTATAAAGTTTTTCAAATACAAGGACAAAATGGTTTTGATAGCATGCTGCATAATATTTTTATGAAAGCTTTTCTTGAGTTTTATCGCTCACTGTCTTTTTCAAATCCATATTTTAATGCTGAATATATGGCAAATTATCAGGCAACAGTTATATGCTTTATCATAAATGATTATCTGAAGCATGGCTGTAAAGAAAAACGCGAGCTGTTGATCCAGCGTACAAATTATCTGATGAGTCACAGTATAATTGATATCTTACATTCAAAAAATGCTAATTAAGCTTTGAATTATCATGTTGCTAAATAATTTTTTGTATAACAGAGTAATTTGAATACACCAATGACCTAATAATTTCATTTTCGGGTACACCTTTTATACCAACTATTCAATATCGATTGATTATCAAAAAACAGAATTACAAAAAAATGCATCCGGATTAACAAATAATTCGATGCATTTTTGTGTTCATCTCAATATATATTTGCTTAGATACAAGTACTTCATGACTTTATTCAACATCTTCACCATTGCTTGCAATGACTTTTTTATACCAATAAAATGAATCCTTTCTTAAACGCTTCATTGAACCGCTTCCATCATCATGCTTATCCACATATATAAATCCGTAACGTTTTCTCATTTCACCAGTTCCTGCTGATACTAAGTCAATGCAACCCCAAGGCGTGTAGGCGATCAAGTCAACACCATCCTCAATTGCTTGTGCCATAGCTATAATATGCTGACGCAGATAATCGATGCGATAAGGATCATGAATACTTCCATCCTCTTCAACTTCATCAAAAGCACCTAAACCGTTTTCTACTACCATCATTGGAATTTCATAACGACTATAAAGAGTGTTCAAGAAATAACGTAATCCATCAGGATCCGTACTCCATCCCCAGTCTGAATAATGAAGATATGGATTTTTCGCCCCCATTGTAAAGTTTCCTTTAGCTTTATCAACATCTTGGTGGGTAGTTGAACAACCTGTGCAATAGTAGGAAAATGTAAAAAATTCAACACAACCCTTTTTAAGATCCTTGAGATCCTGATCTGTTATATCCAATTTTACATGATGTTTTTCCCATAGCTTCTTTGCATAAGCAGGATAAACTCCTCGAACCATGGTATCTCCGCAATAATAGAAAGTTTCCTGCTCATGTTCCATGTTTTTAATAACATCTTTGGGATCACAAGTATATGGATAATTAACTAGTCCTGCCAACATGCATCCAACCTGATAAGCAGGATCAAAGTTTTTTGCTTTGGATACTGCATGTGCACTGGCAACAAACTGATAATGCAGTTGCTGATATGACTGCTGATAAACAGTTTCAGGAAGATTTGGGACAAAATCTGCCATCATCAATAAACTATTAATTTCATTGAAAGTCAACCAATATTTTACTAATCCTTTATATTCTTTAAAAAGAACATCAGTAAACCGATCAAATAATTTAATCAATTCGCGATTGTTCCAACCATCTAATTCTTCTTCCAGATATAATGGTGTATCATAGTGAGATATTGTTACCAGTGGTTCAATATTGTATTTTCTTAATTCTTTAAATACATCACGGTAAAACTCAATACCTTTTTGATTGGGTTCTTCTTCTATTCCTTTTGGAAAAATTCTTGACCAAGAAATTGACATTCTAAACATTTTGAATCCCATTTCTGCAAACATAGCAATATCTTCCTTATAATGATGATAGAAATCAATACCATCATGATTTGGATATAAATATCCATCAACAACTGCCAGCTTTGCTCCTTTTGGCTTTATACCTCCAAACTGAGAAAATTTTCCCGTTGTTCCATCCGGCATGATATAAGTCACATATCTAGGTTCATGTAAAGTTCCTCCAGTTGTAACATCAGTTCTGGCAGGCCCTCTTCCATCAATATTCCATGCTCCTTCACATTGATTAGCTGCTGTCGCACCGCCCCAATAAAAATCCTTTGGAAATCTGTTCTTCATATTATCTCCTTTAATCTAAATCTGCTCCATCACTGGCAATGACTTTTTTATACCAATAGAAAGAATCCTTTTTACTTCTAGCAAGAGTTCCATTTCCTTCATCATCACGATCTACATAAACAAAACCATAGCGTTTTCTCATTTCGCCGGTTCCTGCTGATACTAAGTCAATGCAACCCCACATTGTATAACCCATTAGATCGACTCCATCCAAATTAATGGCATCATCCATAGATTTTATATTCTTACGTAGATAATCAATTCGATAGGTGTCATGAATACTGCCATTCTCTTCTTTAACGTCATTCCATCCAATTCCGTTTTCAACGATCCATAATGGTTTGTGATAACGATCATATAAAGTATTAAGAGCCAGTCTCAAACAGGCAGGATCCGTTGACCAGCCCCAGGCATTCGTTTCGAGGTAAGGATTTTTTACACCCATGAAAAAATTACCGCCAGTATTATCTATCAATTCTTGATGAGTTGTCACTGTGTTGGAACCATAGCAGGAAAAGCTTAAGAAGTCTGAGGAATAGTTCTTAATGAGTTCATAATCCTCTGGTGTATCTTCTAAAACAATTCCCTTACGTTCATATTCCTTCAACTTGTAGTCAGGATAATAACCACCAGTCTGAACATCTGAATAAAAGAGTGTCTGATGCATCCCTTCCATAACCATAATCTGGTCATTTGGATCACAAGTATAAGCATACAGAGGAGAATATGCCAACATCTGTCCAATTCTTAGTTCAGGACTGATTTCATGCGCTTCTTTCACGACACGCGCACTAGCGACAAACTGATTATGTTCTCCTTGGGCTTTTGCCTGATCGCCAAAATCTGTTAATCCTCCTGCCATATATGGCATCATACACATAATATTGATTTCATTAAATGTCAAATAATATTTCACTTTGCCTAAATAGCGTTTCATTACAGTAATAGCATATTTCACAAAGAAATCAATACATTTTCTATTTTTCCATCCTCCATATTTAATTGTTAGATTTAAAGGTGTTTCATAATGAGATAATGTTACCAAAGGTTCAATACCATATTTAGCACATTCATCAAAAACTTCATCATAAAATTTTAAACCTTCTTCATTTGGATTTTCATCATCTCCATTCGGAAAAATCCTAGCCCAATTCATACTCAACCGAAATGTTTTAAAACCCATTTCACCCATTAATGCGATATCTTCTTTATAATGGTGATAAAAATCTGTAGCGACATGGCTTGGATAATACTCATCATCAAGTATTGTCGGAATAGCTCCTTTTGGCAAGAATTCTGTCTTACCGAAAGTAAGTGGTACACTACCTGTTTCGCCTGTTTCAGGAATCACCCATGTAACTCGACGAGGTGTTGTATGCGAGCCATTGGTTAATGTATCACTTGTATTGATTCCCTTACCGCCTTCTAAATATCCGCCTTCATACTGATTAGCAGCAGTAGCACCACCCCATAAAAAATTTTTTGGAAAACTCATTTTAACCCTCCTAATCTAAATCTGCACCATTGGATGCAATAACTTTTTTATACCAATAGAAAGAATCCTTTCTATATCGACTCCCGTCTCCTGTACCATCATCTTGAACATCAACATAAATGAAACCATAACGCTTATGCATCTCTCCCGTTGAAGCACTAACAAGATCAATACATCCCCAAGGGGTATAACCTAAAAGTTCAACACCATCAAGATTAATAGCATCACTCATCGCTTTGATATGATCACGCAGATAATCAATATGATATGAATCATGACAACTCTTATCTTCTTCTAACACATCTTGTGAGCCTAATCCATTTTCTACAACAAATAATGGTTTCTGATATCTTTCCCATAGTTCATTTAAGGCTATTCTCAAGCCTGTAGGGTCAATCTGCCATCCCCAATCACTTGCCTTCAAATATGGATTTGGGATACCACCTAATCCCATATTACCTTCCTGTTTACCAAGAATCT
>CAMEIZ010000099.1 GCA_945919165.1 uncultured Traorella sp. | reverse complement strand
CAAGATCTCCAGAAGATTCCTCGCAGATCTTTTTTATCCAATTTTTTTACAGCATTAGAATTCGTTGTCATCACTTACTACCTCCAATTTCTTATCATCTTTTTTTAATGTCATAATAACAGCAACAATGACACATGCGATTAATGCAACACCTAATACTGGTACTCCCATATATGCATATAACAAGAATCCCAAGAAGAAGAAGGCAATCACATCTTTTGTCATGATCATTCTAGCTAACATCGCAAACCCAATAGCTGGAATAATACCTGTTGCAACTTCTAAACCATGTGTAATAAATTCAGGAATAGAATTAACGATTTCTTCAATAAATGGTGCACCTAAATAGTAAGAAAAACCTACTAAAATTGCTGATGGAATTGCGAATATCCAAACAGCTTCCCAATGCATACGTTCAACACCCTTAACATTTCCTTTTGCAGCATATTTGTCTGCACGTGAAACAAAAAGATTTGGAATCACAATTGCCATAAATAAATTTGCAATCATTAAAACCAATGTTGCAACTGGAACAGCTAATGCAATAGCTGTACCTGGTTCACTGCCGCTTCCGATAACAAAGCTAGCCCCGATAATAGTACCAGATACCATGTCAGGTGGGTTACTAGCACCAACTGGGAAAGCACCCAGCCAAACAAGTTCAAGAGTTGCCCCTACCATAATTCCTGTAACAGGATCACCTAAAGCTAAACCAACAAGTGGTGCAATGATCAGAGGGCGATCAAGCATAGAACTACCCATTGCAGCATTTAAATAACCAAACAAAGCAATAAGTGAAATAAGAATTGCTTGTACAAATAAATCCATAATTTTTTTCCTCCTTTAGATTAAGCGCATAGGATCTTCAGCCGCATCATTTGGTACCATGCGGATTTCCAGATCAATACCCATGCTATTAAGTTCTTTTATAATTTCAACATCATGGTCATCAACAGAAATCGCTTTTGAAATCTGTCTCTTACCTTCTTCTTTCTTAAGTCCTCCTAAGTTGATTTTTTTGATTTGAGGACAATTTTTTGCCAATCGAATGGCAGAATCCATATTCCCAACTAAAACAAATAACTTATATTTATCTGTTACACCGCTAGTCAAAGCTGTAATTGAATCATCTACGCTTTTCATGACAAGTTTGACACCATTTGGTTTTGACATGCGCAAAGCAGTCATTCGTAATTCATCTTTTACTACATCATCATCTGCAATTAGAATGCAATCAGCACCTAACTGTTTTGTCCAGGTAAAAGCTACCTGTCCGTGAAGCAGACGATGGTCAACACGTGTTAGTAATACCATATTATTACTCCTATAAGCAGGCATTTCTAGCTTCGATCATTGTTTTAACATGTGAAGCATCGACATCCCCAGTATCCTTATATGTATCTTTGAAATAACTTCCAACGATAGCAGCATCACCAACTTCAAACTGTTTTTCGCAGTTTTCAGGAGTCATTCCTGCACCGATAACAAGTGGAAAATCATCGTCCATAATGCTTCTGAATTCATTGATTTTTTCCATGCTTGTTTCCTGGCCTGTTGCATCCTGAGTTACAACAATGGCATCACATCTTGTCATACCGATACGTAAATCTTCTTCCAGACTTCTTCCAGATTTATAAGGTTGGTATTTAAAACGTACTCCTCCCATAACACATCCATTAAAGCGTTCTCTAAACAGTTTCATAAAAGCGTCAAATGTTACGTCATTTATTAAATCTAGATGTCCTGCAACAGAATCCAGCTGAATAAAGTCTGCATCATATTTCATAGCAAGTTCAAAGTTCATCGTATCATTATCAAGGCAATTGACACCATATACTTTTTCAGGCATGTTTTCCTTTAAATATTCCAAAACTTTGACCATGTGGTTATAGTTGCCGAAATAATTTTCTACAATGACAGCATCTACACCATTTTCATAATAAATGTTGATTTCCTTTTTTGCTCTTTCAAATATTTCTTCATCTGTTTCACCTTTTAAGTGAATCATTGCCATAATTGGTTTTTTTGATTTGAAAATATCCAAGAATTTTTTTGTCATAGATGTCTCCTCCTAAAAATCTTCAGATTCTAAATCACAAGGCAAGTTTGTTTTATTAAAGTATTTTATGCCTTCTTTTCCTGTTTCACATAATGTAGCCCAAGCATCATCTGTTGAGTCTTGCATCATAAGCACTTCCAAGACAAGAGTCATATTCATACCACAGAATAAAACAACATTTTCTTCAGTTAGAATTTTCAATAATGCTGTATAAATACTGCCTCCAAATACATCACAAATCACCACATACTCATCTTCTGGATGAGCTGCAATCTCTTTTTGAAGTTGCAAAGCAAATTCAAGCGCATTTTCTCCCGGAAGCAGTGAATAAGTTTGTACGTTTTCAACAATATTTTCGCCGGCTATCATTTTTACTGAATCGTACATCCCCTTTGACAATGCCCCATGGGAAGCTAACACAACATGTCTCAATACAATCACAATCCTTTCTGATTTGCAATTCCTTCTCACTTACCCTATCGCATAGTCCGTGCCAAAAATAAAAAAAACTCAATTTTTTTTGAGTTTTTTTAAAATTCTTCATCAGATTCCACGCCACTTTGGATATAGTCATAAATATAACCTATTTCATCATCCGGTATCTGAACTCCATAATATTGTTCAGCTTCTTTAAATGCCTGTCTAATGCAGCTGATAAAACGTTGATGTTCTTTTCTAAAGACTTCAACATTTGCATAATTATTTAATGGTTGTCGCATAACAAGGCGTTCAACCATGCAGCAGATATGCACATACAAACCAACACTTGTGTTATTTCGAATGTGAATATCATAAATCTTTTGAAATTCATCCAAAGCACTGGCAACATGTTCAAGAAGCATGTTGGGATTTAAAATTGTCAGATAATTCATTACATTTGATAAAGAGAAATTTCTAAGAATTGCCTGTTTAAATAATTCAGTTTCTTCATGATTCATATATTTACTGAGCAGATTTTCAATTCTTTCAATATCTCCTTCCATGATCAGTTCTTCAATTGGAATAAAAGGAATTGAAGGGATAGACGGATCTAGTGTTCCAATAATGCATAATACATGGTACTTATCAAATAACTCACTTTTTTCTTTTTGTTCCAGAAGTTTATTGTAATCATAGGATAAAACCTTTACTTCAATATCTGAAGGAAGCGATGATAACAATAAGCTTTTTAACTTCTCAGCTGTTCCTAGTCCGCTGGCACAGGCACAAACAATGACATCTTCCTTATTCTTTTTTTCGATATATCGATAATGAATCGTACTTCCTTCACATGCCTTTTTTAACAGTTCTTGAATCGGTACCTGATTGCGCAAACAATTACCAACTTCTAATGCCAGTTTGGTTGTAATATTATTCATAATACCAATTGTGACGTTGATTTCCGGATCAATACCGGTATAAATCTGTTCCAAAGAACCCATATCGACCAATAATACCAGTTCTTCAAAATTGTTATTCGATTTTAAATAATGGTTAAGTTCTTCAACAACTTTGGCTGTATCCATGTCAATGGCCATATCAATCGCATCAAAAACATAGTCACCCAACAACTGATTCGCTGCATCTGCAATTGAGCTAGCTGTTG
The DNA here is from genome assembly GCA_945919165.1 of uncultured Traorella sp. GTDB lineage: Bacteria > Bacillota_I > Bacilli_A > Erysipelotrichales > Erysipelotrichaceae > Traorella. The sequence goes on along the minus strand of CAMEIZ010000099.1, from coordinate 3,110 downwards.
AATACCCATGTGCCATAATAATACCGATTCTCTTTTTCAATTCAATATTACGATTGAATAAGCGTACATTTAGGGCAAAAATAATCTCAGACATCCATTCATAGCGCATATCCAGTTCACGATTGATTTTTTCACGAATTTCTTTGGCAATTTTCATTTCTCTTGGGAGATTTGCCGAAAGACTTTCATAGAAAGCTTCAATTTGGTTAGTTTTGGATGTACACCATTTCTGAATATTCATTGGTTGACGTTGAGCATCTTCAATAAAGGTATAAAGGGAAATCATATCATTGTTATTAATTTTTCCGCCATGCTTTTGAAAAATCTTTTTTATGATACTGTCTAGTCCTTCAAAAATAAATTCATTTTTATTATTTGCATTTTTATTGTGATTTCCTATCTTATTATAGTATTCCTGCAAATGAGCCAAACATTGATTGATAAAAGCCATTTGTGTTCGATCAGTGTTCAAAAGAGCATCAAAAAGCTGTAACAGATGACTTTCATTTTGATCCTCCTGATTCATATCCTCTATTTTAATCATTCTTTCATCACTGTTATTCACAATTTGATGATGATAGCGAGTCTGATCAAACATCTTATCTGGTAAATCTTCCATGTGAATTTCCAATTCTTCAGTCGTACAGTGATGAAGAGCATGTGCACAGCAAACCTGAATCGTGTTTTTCAATTCACCGATATTTCCTTCAAATTGAAAACTGAGAAGAGAATTGTAAACAAGATTCGATAAACGTATTTTTTTATTGATTCTTTTTTCTTCCTGTGAAAAGACGGTATGTAATAAGGCAATTCTTTCATAGATACTTCTTTCACTTAAAGATGGAATGGAAACAATAATTGGAATTCTTCTTAGAAACGTTTTCAGCAGAACTTTTTCCGGAACCTCAGTTGTCGCAAAAATCAGACGAATATGAGAAGTTTCCCATTTTTCATTTTCACCAACACGATGATAAATTCCTTTGTCCATGAATAAAAATAGCTTTTCCTGACATTCCGCTTTGAGACAGTGAACTTCATCTAAAAAAAGAATACCGCCGTCAGCTGCCTGAATCAGTCCTAGGTTATCACTGTCAGCCCCTGTAAAAGCACCTTTTTTGTGTCCAAAAAGATGGGCTGTTAACAGCTCCGGATTATTTGCATATTCACTGCAGTTTAATGTTACAAAAGGACTTCCTTCTTCAAGTATACCGCTCTCACAGGCATACTCATACATCAATTGAGCCATGAAGCTTTTACCTGTACCGGTAGGCCCATTCAACAAGACAGGCAGTGAGTTCTGCGGATAAGAAATAGCTGCTTTGCACATTTCAACACAGCCGGCGAGACTGTTTTCATAACCCACCAGTTTTTCAAAATGATGTTTGGTTTGCTTAGAAAGAACTTCATTGAACAATCTTTCGCTTTTATAAAACGTTTCTGTAAGTTTTAGATCATATTGATCTTCAAGTGTTTTTTTATGATAATAACATTTTTTATCTTTTTCAACACAAACTAAAGAATTCTCATTCATCAGTTCAGTAACCGTTTTGGCAATTAAGTTTCGGCCTTTTTGTAAAGCTTCACTGATTTCCATAATCGTTGAAGACTGATGTTGTTTTGTCTTTTGTTCTACAAAAGAAAGCACTTCTTCTTTCATCATTCCACCTGCTTTCTAGAAAAAAATATCAATAATTATTTCATTTGTCAAGACTGCTGAAATATTGTATTTTTTAGTTAAATTGTTCTCTTTTTTGGCATGAAAAATGCGTATAATATGATAGGAGGAGTCATGAAACAAACACTTGAGAAAAAACAAACACTAAAACAAAACTTCACTTATAAAACAGCTCTGCTCTATGATTCTTTGGATATTTTGAAGTTGTCAAACAGTGAACTTATCGAAAGCGTTTATGAAGCTTTACAGGAAAATCCTGTATTAGACATGGAATATGATGAGATAGCCATGCAATCCTCATTGGATTATTTCAACATGATTTCAAAGCCTGTTGAACTGAAAGATCATTTATTTCTTCAGCTTCATACCATAAAAACACCCTATGATGAAAAGATATGCTCCTATATCATTGAATCATTGGATCGACATGGTTTCTTTAGTGAGAATCTTCAGGAAGCTGCAAAAGTTCTTCATACAGATGTCCAAACTTTAAAAAATCAGCTAAAAATTATACAAAGTTTTGAACCAACAGGTGTTGCTGCTAAAAATTCAATTGACGCCTTAATCCTCCAAGCAAAGAAACTGAATGAAAATATAGCGGTTGAGCTATTAGAAAAGCATGCTCAACTCATTATACAAGCTAATAGCAATAACATTGCGAAAAATCTGGGATGCAGCCGTGAAGAAGCTGAACATGCTTTGAAAGTAATCAAAACCTTCAATCCTTATCCTTGTTCAGAATACATTACGGATCATGAAACTTTTATTTATCCGGATGTTCATGTAGAGGTGGAAGATGGTATGCTTACACTGACACCCATTTCACATTTTCATCTTCAGTATAATGATTCATACATGGATCTTTTAAAAACAAACCCAGTTTTAAAATCTTATTTTGATGAATCAAAAATACTTTTAGCCAATATTAACAAACGAAATGCAACGATGATGCTTGTTTTTCATGAAATCTTTCAACGTCAGTCGGCTTATTTTCTATATCAGGATGAATTACGTCCGCTGACACAAAATGATATAGCTCAAACACTTGGTATCAATCAAACAACAGTTAGCAGAGCGATTATGAATAAATATTATGAATTTGAAAATGATGTTTTCCCGATTTCTCATTTATTTGTAACAGCAACTGAAAAAGGTGACAGCAGCGATGCCATCAAAAAAGCCATACGAGAAATCATTGCTGAAGAAGATAAATCACATCCATTAAGCGATCAGCAAATCGTTGAAGCCTTAAAAGAATATGATTTTACTGTTTCACGAAGAACTCTGACCAAATATCGTGAAGCCTGTAAAATACCAAATACACGAGAAAGAAAAAGAAAATAAGGAGGAAAAATGACAACTTTATATCAACACGCAACCAATATTCGAAAAAACATTGTAAAAATGATTGCTCATGCGAAAAGCGGACATCCGG
>CAMEIZ010000098.1 GCA_945919165.1 uncultured Traorella sp. | reverse complement strand
TAATGGGTCTAAGCCAACACCATACAGTTTTTCTCTCTTAGATAATCCAATACCGCAATAGCCAAGGCTTCTCCTTATTTTGGATCTGTTCCGCTTCCAAGTTCATCCAAAATCACCAATGCATTTTCACTGACTTTGGTTGTGATCATGGCTAGTTTTGAAATATGGGCACTAAAAGTTGACAGTGATTGTTCAATTGACTGTTCATCACCGATGTCTGCATAAACAGCATCAAAAAAAGGTAGCTCTGCTTCATCGGCACAGACAGGAAAACCACAGTAACTCATTAATACAAAAAGACCAATCGTTTTTAACGTAACTGTTTTGCCTCCGGTATTGCTTCCGGTAATCAGCAAAATCGTTTTATCTTTCATTCGATATGTGTTTTTGACCACTTTTAAAGGATCAATAAGCGGATGTCGGGCATTTTTTAGATAGAGCTGTTTTTCTTCATTGACTTTGGAAATACATCCCTTCATATTATGACCATATTGAGCTTTAGCAAAAATACAATCCAGTAATCCTAATGTTTCACAATTTGCAATAAGACGATCACCGTATTTTTTTACTTCTTGTGAAAGATCATATAAAATACGTTTCATTTCTTCAATTTCAGCACTTTTTAGTGCTGAAAGCTTATTATTCAATAATAAAAGACTTTCCGGTTCCACATAAGCAGTGGCACCTGAAGCACTTTCACCATGAATAAAACCCTTTACTGTATTTTTTTCAGATATTTTTACCAATACACAGACACGGTCATTGCGCATTGTTGTAATAGTATCCGTCAGCTTGTTTGCATTCATCTGAATGAATTTAGCACTTTGTGAAGTGATTTCTGCCTGTGTTGAACTAATTGCTTTTCTGATTCGTTTTAATTCAGCAGAAGCATTGTCATAAATCTCGTAAGCAGGTGAAATGCAGCTTTCAATTTTTTTGGCAAGCCCTATGTCTACACTCATGGAATCACATAGTTCCATAAGCTCACTTGTATCACATTCACTTTTTTGAATAAAGCTTTTGATCTGTTCACAGGCTCGCATCAAGGAAGCACACATCATCAGCTCTTTTTCATTCAGGATGATATTTTTCATTGCACCAGCTGCAAAGCTGCGAATATCATGTACTCCGCCTAATGGTAAAGAACCTTTTAAACGAATCACTTCCATTGCCTGTTGTGTTTGTTTCAGACTTTTTTTGATTCTTAATCGCTCATAGCTGGGTTTCAAGTCAAGAATCATATCTGATCCCAATGAAAAATGAGCCAATTGAGCAATATTCTTTTTTATGATTTCTAATTCTAATACATCATTCATGTTTGTCACCTAATTGTTCAATAAAATGACGAATCTGTTCATCCGTATAACCATGTTCACTCAACATTTCTTTCAAGTGATTCACATCGATATGAGCGGTATCTGACATCACATCAAAATCCTCTAACAAATCACTGCCAATCGTAATAACATGGTTCTGTAATACTTCTACTGTTGAAAAGAAACTGTTTTCAATCACCTCTGCTCCATTCTTAACCATTGGTGTATGCAAAACAAACAGCAGCACAAAGCATAACAGCATCATTTCCACGACACCAAACAAAGCTCCCAAAAGAGAATTCGCTAAAGAAATCACCGGAAGTTTTTTAAACAATAAGACAATTGGTTTCAATAAAAATAAAACGATTGATGCCAAAATGACTAATACTGCAAAGATAAAGATCTGATTGGCATACTGATAGAAAAAATCAGCTAACGGTGTATTCTGATAAGGAGCAAAGCTTTGCGGCAGAATTTCAAATACCTTGGAAAGCGGTCCAGAAAACTGCCAAGCCAAAAACGCAACAACAATAAATGAGAAACAGCTTAACAGCTTACTTAAAAAACCTTTACGATATCCACTGTATACAAGAAGAATCAGCAATATCAGTAAAACTGGATTAACCAGTTGAATCATCATTTCAGAAAAAAACATACAATCACCTCTTATCTATTTTAAATCATCTATCCTTTGAATGCAAATATGTGTTAAAATAGTTGCATGGAAACTTATACGAAACTTTATGATGAAACTTCAATTCAAGAACTGTATCAGCGTTTTAAAGGCTATGTCGTAGAAAAGAAACTGCCCTATGTTCGCTTTCAAATTCGCCTGAGCGACTGTGTCATAACTGTCTATGACTCCAATAAAGTTGTCTTTCAGGGCGAAAATGCACGCTTTTACAGTAACACTGACAATCAAATCGTTTTACCCCAGGCAGGAAGTGACGAGGTCGGAACAGGTGATTATTTTGGTCCTGTTGTTGTTTGTGCTGCCTATATAGATGAAAATAATCTGTCGCTTCTTTCTGATTTTAAAATTACGGACAGCAAACAGCTCAGCGACGATTTCATACGTCAAAACGCTCCTAAGCTAATAAAAGAGCTTACTCACAGCTTATTAATTCTAGATCCTTCTAAATACAATCAGGTACATCTAACCAACAACATGAACCAAATTAAAGCAAAACTGCATAACCAGGCTTATGCTCATTTAAAAAACAAACTGCAAAAATGGCCTAGCTTGTGCGTCGTTGATCAGTTTACACCGGAATCCCTATATTATCGCTATCTGAAAAACGAACCTTGCATCATCCAAGATCTTACTTTTAAAACAAAAGCAGAAAGCCAGTTTCCCAGCGTGGCTGCTGCCAGTATGATTGCTCGCTACGCATTTTTAAAAGCATGGGATAAAATGGAAGAATACTATCAATGTGAAATACCGAAAGGAGCTGGTAAAGAAGTCGATAAATTCGGGAAAACTTTTATTCAGAAATTCGGAAAAGATGAACTTGGAAAGATTGCCAAACTTCATTTCAAAAATAGTGAAAAAATCGGGCTATGACCCGATTTTATTTACCTCAATTTGAATCTGATGATCCATCTGTTTCAATTCAATACCTGCTGCCTTCAGCATTCTCTTACTGGCTTTCACATTATCAGAATCAGCATATTTATCCGATTCATAAACTATTTTCGTAATCCCACTTTGAATAATTGCTTTGGCACATTCATTGCATGGAAAAAGTGAGACATATAAGATACAACCTCTTGCCGACTGATTACTATTCAGAATAGCATTGAGCTCAGCATGAACCACATAAGGATATTTGGTATCATTACTATTTCCTTCTCTGTTCCATGGAAATACATCATCATCGCATCCAAAAGGAAAACCATTATAGCCAATTCCAACTACACGATGTTCTTGATTTACAATGACAGCACCTACCTGTGTAGATGGATCTTTAGAACGCATTGCTGACAAATGAGCCAGTCCCATAAAATAATCATCCCAGCTTAATACATCTTTTCTTTTCATTGTCCTTCTCCTTTAATCAGAGAATCAAGCACCATCGGATAAATATCTTCACCTTGTTCAATCATTTGAAGTTTGTATTGCTTTGTCAGATATTTTCCATACCCTTCCAAATGAAGCTGATTCAAGCTTCGAATAATATTGGCGTCTGTTCCAGCATAAATCGGATTAATTCGTCCAACAGAAGGAATTGTTATCAGGCAAGCTGCCACAACAGCAGCTAATGATATCATGGCATGACGTTTAACCTGTGAAACCTTAGGACTGTTATCATAATAAATTCCCAGTGCTAAACCACACAGAAAACCTCCTAAGTGAGCTAAAAGAGAAATATTCGGTAACAGTGAAATAAAGACATTCATCATAATAACCGTGATATAGCTGCTTAAGATTCGTGGATTTTTATAGCTTGAGCTGGTAAACAGCATGACGCTGAAAACACCTAAAAGACCAAATAAACCACCACTGATGCCTAATCCGACAATATTCGCATCACCAATCAGCACAAACAGATTTCCAACAATAATCGAAGATAAAAGAACTGTCAGATACTGACTTTTTTTCAATCTTCCTTCCACTAGCAATCCCAAGTCAAATAATGCAATCATATTCATAAATAAATGCCACATATCCGTATGAACAAAACCAGCGGTTAATAAGCGCCAATATTCATGTGCACTGATCACATTCATTTTATAGTAAGCACCAACTAAAATACCGCTTGTAACCTGATTTTCAGTAATTGGATATAGAAGACTGCTAAGAATAAAAATCAGTGTACAGATAGCAGCGATAATCATGGTAATCTTAGGAGTTTTCTGACTTTTTTTCAGCTGTTTGTAGAATTCATCACGTGCTTTTTTCTGAAGTTCCTTTGTCAGTTTACGCTTCTCCTGAGTAACATCCTCAACTTTTTTTACTACATGGTCAATTCCCGGAAATACTCTTGTCAGCATATCGTCAACCGGTTGATTTTCCAAAACCGGAATCTGCAGCACTCTGCCGCTTTCAAATTTCTGACTTGAAGGATTGGTATTTAATACCAGTGTATCCACAGGCTGAGTAAAAGTTGTCAGAATAGCGCGATACACTTGTCCAAAACTACCGCTTCCCAATGTTGAAGCACTAAGTACTTCATTTGTGATACAGACTAATGGATATTTTTTTGAAAGACTCACAAGCCAATAATCACTTGTTGCCAATCCTTTAATATTCACGATTTGATAATCATACTTATTGACCAGAAAAGTCAACAGCTGCAGACCATAAACCTGTTTTTCTGCCATATTAGTCCTCCCTGCTTCTTAAATCCTGCAGTATTTTTTCAAAATCATCTGGTAGCGGAGCCTTTACAACAACCTTTTGATTACTTCTTGGATGAATGAATTCCAATTCATGAGCATGTAACAGCTGTCCGTTGCAATTCATTGTTTTTCGATATGAATACTTCGGATCTCCAACAACTGGATGCTTGATATACTGCATATGTACACGTATCTGGTGGGTACGTCCGGTTTCTAATGAACATTCCACCAGAGTATAGTTTTTAAAACGTTCCATTACTTTAAAATGTGTAACGGCTTTTTTCGAGTTTTTAGCGGTAACACACATTTTTTGACGATCATTTGGATCACGTCCTATAGGTGCATCAATCGTTCCATAGTCATGCTCCAACACACCGTGCAGTAAAGCATAATACTTACGACTGACTGTTTTATCTTTCAGCTGCTCAGATAACGATAAATGAGCCTGATCATTTTTAGCAACGATCAATAAACCAGTCGTATCTTTATCAATTCGATGAACGATTCCCGGTCGCATCACACCATTAATTCCGGAAAGATCTTTACAATGATACAAAAGAGCATTTACCAATGTGTCTTTCTGATTCATTCCGGTAGGGTGAACAATCATTCCTTTTGGTTTATTGATGACAATAACATCCTGATCTTCATAACGAATGTCTAAAGGAATGTCTTGTGGTTCAACCTCTAAAGGAATCTCATCCTCATATTCAAAACTCAAAAGATCATTTTCCTTCACTTTCACGTTGGATTTTGTGACGCTTCCATTTAATAATACTGCACCCTCATCAATAAGAGTCTGTGCATAAGAGCGAGTAATCCCTTCTAGCTCAGCAGCCACTTTGTCCACTCTTTGCTTTTCGAATTTTTCCGAAATAACATAACTACTTTGCTTCATGCTTTTTCACACCTTCTAAAACAAACGAAAGAACAAAAACTCCAACTCCCAGACATAAAAAGACATCTGCCAAATTGAAAACCGGAAAATCATATCCGAATATCATAAAATCAAAAAAATCAACGACATACTGTAACCGTAAACGGTCTAAAAAGTTCCCCAGTGTACCGCCTATCATCAAGACCATTGACCATTTGCCAAGCATATCACTTTCGTCACTGTGATAATACTGCCACATAATGAAAAGAGCAACAACGCTGATCAAATAGAAAAAGATCATATTTCCTTCCATCATACTCCAAGCTGCCCCTGTGTTTTGAACATAGGTGATGCAGAAAAAGCCATGAATAATTTCAATAGACTCAAAAAGTTTCAGGTTTGTCGCAATCAATACTTTCGTAAGCTGATCCAGCACAACTAATAAAATTAATATCAATAAATGTTTTTGTTTCATGTTCATCATTATATCACAGTCCTTAAAAAAAGCAAAAAAAAGATATTACAACCAATTGTTAAGGATACAAGGAGGTACAAAACAATAGCGCTTATGTTGCAATATCTTTGAATACATGAATAATATATCACACACTGTAAAACTTTGCAAGTATTTTTGTATATTTTTTACATTAATGAAAATATTTTCATTGATGAGCTTTATATTCTTTTAACGCACATGCAATCTGATCCGGACATGAAGTCGGACGAGGTCCACAATGGATGCCCTCAAACGCACGAATTACTTCATCAACACTTTTTTCTCTGATAATACTGCTGATTCCCTGAAGATTTCCATTACATCCTCCACTTACTTTAAGTGATTTGATGATATCGCCTTCCATTTCAAATTCCATCAGCCTTGAACAAGTTCCTTTTGGCTTATAAACAAACTTTGACATACTTCCTCCTACTTAATTCTTTTCAATACAAGATTGGCAATGGTTCCTGTCATAATTCCTGTTGGAATACTCATCACAAGCAAAAACGGCAGATATGACAACATCAGTGCCTGAGAATAAACAATCATTGCCACCAGGATCTGACCCACACAGTGAACAACTGAACTGACAACCGAAATCCCCACAACACTTAATCCACTCATTTTCTTTAACAGAATAGCAGCAAAAGAAGACAAGAATACTCCACAAAACGACATCCAAAAGATGTAGCTGAATAAAGATCCTCTCAAAATACCGACAAATATACATCTCAACAGATTGACACTCAGCATTTCTTT
>CAMEIZ010000097.1 GCA_945919165.1 uncultured Traorella sp. | reverse complement strand
AATTCATATCTGATAATGAAATTCAATCGATAAAGCTTATTATGGATAAACTAGATGAACAAAATGATTTAGATGAATTTATGAGTAAAGATCTCTACTTCGTTTTAGATTGTTCTACAAAAGAAGAACTTTTAAAAGAAGTAATAAACATTATCAGTGAGAAACTATGTTTTGATGGAAATGATTTTTACAATTCTGTGATTGAACGTGAAAAATACAGTTCAACTGCATACAGCAAAAAAATAGCTATTCCTCACCCAATAGAAAGTGGGAAATACCCTAATTTTATTTCAATTTGCAGATTAAATAAACCTATTCTTTGGGATGACAAGTATGTACAACTCGTTTTTTTATTCTCTTTAAATAGTTCTCAGAAAACTATACAAGTCTTTTTTAAAGAATTATCAAAAATCATTCTAAGTAATGATAAAATATTTTTATTACAAAAAACTGAAACATATGAAGAGTTTATTGATGTTTTTTATACATAGAAAGAGATTTTATGAAATACTATTTTCCAAGTTGTAATTTTAATCAACTTTTTAAAGAGCTAAATATGAATATCAAAAACTATTTGAAGGTTCATTCAGTACAGACATTAGGCTGTTGCAGGTTAGACAATAAAATCCCTAAAAAAGAAGATTTAGTTTTAACAATATGTACAAATTGTAATTTAGTTTTAAAAGAAATTTGTCAAGGTGAAGTTGTCTTTTTATGGGAACATCTAAACAAGGATGAAACATTTCTTTTACCGGATTTTACAGGGGATCATTTTATTATTCAACATTGTGCTAAGGCTGATAATAATCAAAAAGAAGCAGTATGTAATCTGATTCATAAAACAGGTGCAAGCTATTCTGTAAGTGAATTTGATCATTTTTGTGGATATAATTTTATGCGGCATATGAGTCAAGCTAATTTAAAAATTGCACCAGTCATATTTTCAGAGCTTGAAAATCAAGTTACTGTTTTAGATAAAAATCAGCAAGAGAAAAAGATAAATAACATGGTGAAGAGCTATCAACAAGAAAAAGTTATTGTTTATTGTAATTCATGTTATAAAACTTTAAAAAACAAAGGAGTTAATGTTTTTCATTTAGCTGAATTGATGTTCCGTGAAAATAAGATTTTTGAACAGCTAAATGATTATGGAGATGTTTAAATGATGAATATTAAGATGAAGATTTATCATATATTGTTGAAAGGATTCATTATATGCTGTGCAGGTTGTTGTATTGGAATTGGCGTAGGAATCATTCTTTATGCAAATGTGGGTAGTGATACGGTTACTGTTTTTCAAGATGGTTTACATGTGTTACTAAGAATTACCTATGGTCAAGCTTCACGCATTTATAATTTTGTTTTAATTATTATAGCTTTGTTAATTGCTAAAAGCTATTTTGGCAGCGGAACAATTATATCAGCATTTATTACAGGATATGTAATAGATTTTACTTTTGATGTATTGACAGCTTTGAACCTTCATTTGGATTTTTGGCTATTATTGATCGTATTTTTAATTGGACAAACAATTTACTCAATTGGTTTATCGATTTTAATTCGTTGCAATCTTGGAATGAACGCTTTAGAGTGTATATTATATCGTTTGATTGATTATATTAGAATCGATTATAAATGGGTTCGTTTAGTTGCTGATTCATTCTTAACAGTATTCGGTTATTTATTAGGTGGTATTGTTGGAATTGGGACTATTCTTTCAATAGTTTGTACAGGTGTTATGGTTGACACATTCTCCAAAATTGGAAGAAAATGTGACTAATATATTCTTAATAAGAAAAACGGTGAAATCTGAAAAAAATCCCACCTGTGTAGAACTTCTGAAATCAAATTATTTCAGTTGTATACTTTAGTGGGATTGTATCAGGTTAAACCGTTTTTTTGTTTAAATGCTTATTGATTTAAAAATTCTTTTAACTGTTTTACTGCATCATGCAAACGTTTCATGGTTTCTTCTTTACCAATAATATGTGCTATTTCAACAGCTCCTCCTGGAGTAAAGGCTTTAAATGTTAAAGCTACACGTACCGGCCACATAACTCGTCCGTTTTTTACTCCGTGTTTGGCTGCAAGATCAACAAAAAACTGAGAGAAGGCATCATCATCACTGAAGTCTTTTACAGAATCGATCTCATCAATCACCCAATTTAATGCTTCTAATGAGTTTTCAGGATTTGTCTTCATTTTTTTGTGAGTAAATAAATTAGCATCGAACGGATATGGTGCATCAATGAAGTCGATCATTTCAGGAATATCCATTAAAAGCTCAACTCGCGGCTGCAGCGCTTTTGAAATTTCCATCAGATCAACTTGGCTCTTGATATCCTTATAGTAAGGAAGAGCAAGCTGATGAAAATCTTCTAACGACATATTACGCAAGTAAACACCATTCATCCATTTCAATTTATCAAAATCAAATATTGATCCAGATTTTGATATGCGGTCAATGGAGAACTGCTCAACTAATTCTTCTAGGGAGAAGATTTCCTGTTCACCAACTGGTGCCCAGCCTAATAATGCAATGTAATTGATAATAGCTTCACTCAAAATACCTTTTTCGCGTAAATCCTGGAAAGAAGCATCTCCATTTCGTTTTGAAAGCTTATGGAATTCATCTTTCATTACCGGCGGTACATGAACATAGGTTGGAATTTCCCATCCGAAAGCCTGATAAATCAGGTTGTATTTTGGAGTACTTGAAAGATATTCATTTCCTCTTACAACATGAGAAATATGCATCAGGTGATCATCGATGATATTAGCAAAGTTATATGTTGGATAACCATCACTTTTTAACAGAACACCTTCATCCAACTGTGCATTTTCTACTTCAATATGACCATATACTTCATCTTCAAAAGAAGTTGTACCTGTATGTGGAATAGTTTGTCTTACTGTGTATTTTTCTCCGGCTGCAATTCTTTTTCTTGCTTCTTCAATAGAAATCATATGACAAGGATCTACATAACGGTAATCAAGAGAATGACTTTCTTTATCAGCTGCCACATCCTCTTCCTTACAGAAACAATAATGAGCTCCCCCTAAATCAACAAGTTTATCAGCATATTCCTTATACATTGGCAATCTTTCAGATTGAATATAAGGGCCACAGTCACCTGGCTTATCCGGTCCTTCATCATACTGAAGGCCTGTCTGTCTGATAACATCATAAATGATATCAACAGCACCTTCTACTTCTCTTTCCTGATCGGTATCTTCAATTCTTAATAAAAAATCTCCATTTGCATGTTTTGCAATCAGATATTCATAAAGGGCTGTTCTTAAGTTACCAATATGCATATATCCTGTTGGAGAAGGTGCAAATCTAGTACGTACTTTTTTCATAAAAAACTCCTTTTTTTCAATCGAAAACATTATACCACATTCAACGCTGTGTTCAAGGTTAATCACGAAAACAGCCTAAAAAAAACATCCAATTGGATGTTTGTTATCATGGTAGCCCGTATGGGTTTCGAACCCATGAATGCTGGAATGAGAATCCAGTGTGTTAGACCGCTTCACCAACGGGCCATGCTTAGATTATAACGCAGAATATATCGACTTTCAAGAGGCATTTGATAATTCTAATTGAATCCCAACATATTTTTAATCAATACTACCTATTAATATAAAAAACCAAAAAAAGATGAAGAAGATGGAGTTAATTATTAAGAATCATCTTGAACCAAATAGAAACCATTAAAACTTTTTGTTTTGATCGGGTCAGATTTTTTTGGGATAGTTAGTAACTATAAAAAAAACTGAAATTGGAAAATAATGTGAAAAGGAAAGAGCGTTTGCATTTTAGTAATGAATCATGTAAAATTATATTGATAAAAATGAGGGATTTAACATGAAAAAAAACAATAGACTGAAGCTTATCTATCTATGTTTTGGAATGGTGCTGTCGCTTTGCTGTGTGCAATCGTTACAGGCAAATGAAAATAATCTTCAAACTGAAGAAGGTGTACCTGTTGGTTCTACCGTTTATGAATACGATGAAAATGGGGATTTGATAGAATTTACGGTCGATAATGATCGTGCTGTTACACTTGAAAAGGCAAATCAGGATTATTATGAAAAATATGTTGGAAATGGAGAAGTGAATACTTTGGAAACAAATCCTTATAAGCTGATTTCTATTTCAGAATATGGAATTGAAACTGAGATAAATGCTTATGAGGATTATAATGAAGCACTCAAGGCGTATAACAAGCAGATTCTAATCGAACCCGATATTAATTATGCCATTAAATCTCAAGATACCTATTGGGTGATTAAATATGCAGTTGTTCGCTTTAAATATATTCAATCAAGTGATGGTTCTACCATCTTAAATCATGATTATACGGATGTTGAGAATGGTTGTAATGGCTATCTCAATCCTGTTTATGGAATTGATGCTGCTTTTATTTCCAAAGATGATGATTCAGTTGTTTTTAAAATAGGTGCAGTTACTGGAAAAATTCAGGCATCCTTGCTTGATCTAGTTCCTTATTGTGATAAAACAACTTATTTATCCTATTATCAAGTTTCTTCGGGCAAACTTTATCATTACATCAGAAAAAATGATCTATCGACCTCAGGATCTTATACCAGTGCAATAATGGTAGGATATCCGCAAGAAGGAATGAATGAAAATACAGTTTATTATAGCTATGATGGTCATTATTTTTATACTGATTATTTCAAAATGATTGATGATTATCGACAAAACAGCAGTGAAAATGCTGTAAATGCTAATAAACCTTATTATAACTATTATCAGTTTTTACCGCTTCATTCTATGACGAATTATACAGCTCAACAATTAGATAGCTATATTGCTGACAAATATTCGTCAAAACCAACATCACAGAACTATGATGATCTTCAAAAAAATCAATCCTTGTTGTATCAAGAGGGAAGCTCATTTATGCAAGGACATGAAGTTGGTGTAAATCCTCTTTTATCACTTGGCATTGCCATTAATGAAAGTGGATGGGGCAGGAGCAGAATTGCGATACAAAAGAATAATTTATTTGGTCTAAATGCCATTGACGTGAATCCATCAGGAAGTGCGGATGTCTTTTTATCGGTTTCTGATTGTGTTGATGTGTTTTATCGTCAATGGGTAAACTGGGGATATTTAGATACCAATGATTGGCGTTATTTTGGTGGTCATTTGGGAGATAAAGTGAGCGGCATGAATGTGAAATATGCCTCTGATCCATATTGGGGTGAAAAAGCAGCTTCTCACAGTTACTATATCGATGAATTTCTTGGAAAAAATGATTATCAAAAATATTCTTTAGGTATTAAAGAATCTTCCACAGCACTTGATATTGTGAAAAAAGCTGCTAATAATTCTGATTTGATTTATTCAATGAAAAACAAAAGTTATCTTGTTAAAAACATGCCTTTTATTCTGATCGATCAGGTTTACTCAGATGCAACTAACTGGTATAAGATTTATACAGATCATCCGCTTGATGGGAATCAAAAGAAAATTGCTCGTTACAATAATGAATCTTTATCTTGGATTTATGCTCAGATATACGATTTTAATACTTCATATGGATATGTAACCAGTGATTCCATAAGAAAAATTAATGATGCCAAAAAAGAAGAGGTTTCATTTGATATCAATGCATATTTAGAAAAAGCTTCTCTTTATGCCGATAATGGTTTTCTCTATGGTATTCATCATGAAACACAAGTGGAATCACTGATTCAGCGATTAAATGGTATTGATGTGCAGATCCATGCTGAAATTGATCTGAATGGTCACGATAATGATAAAAAACTGGTGACTTCGGATATGAAATTAATTCTGTCTGATGCTGATCAGAAAACTTATGAATTATTGATTGTTATCATAGGAGATGTCAACTGTGACGGCAAGATTTCACCTTCTGATTATGTGCTGGTAAGAAATCATATCAATGGTAAAAAAATATCATTGGTAAGTGCACAAAAGGCAGCAGATGTAAATAAAAAAGATGGTATAACACCAAGTGATTACGTCATGATTCGTAATCATATTACAGGGAAAAAACCAATCCAATAGGAGATAAGTATGAAAAAAAGAATTAAAATAGCAGTATTGTCAGTGCTAGTTCTATTATTATGTTGTTTAAATGCTCTGCCTCTTCAAGCAGCTAGTTTTTCAGTATCCAGCAATGTCAAATCGGTTTATGTAGGAGATACCTTTAAAGTAACAATCACAATGACGAATATGTATGCTTACTTCAATGCTTCATGCAGTGGACCTTGCAGTGTTGTCAGTGGTTTTCCAAGCGATTTGGATGCAATGGGTGAAACGAAATCAGTTACAGCTACATATAAAGCAACTCAGGAAGGAACAATCACAATCAAGGTGAATGGTGTTGGTTCTGATTATGATAATCCTGTTGATCAAAACATCAGCAAAACTCTCACGATTCAAGCTGTAAAACGAAATACTTCGCAAGGAGGAGGTTCAGGATCCTCCACAACAAAACCGATTACAGATACTCGTTCTAAGGATAATAATCTGGCCTCATTAACTATTGATCAAGGTGTGCTTACTCCGTCTTTTAAAGCTGATATCACGGAATATAGTGTTAATTTGGAAAAAGATGTCAGCACACTGTTAGTACAAGCTAGTGCTAATGATTCAAAAGCAAGTGTTTCAGGAACTGGTGAAATTAAGCTGAATGCAGGTGATAATCTGATTAAAATTACTTGTACTGCGGAAAATGGGAATCCTAAAGTATATACAATCAAAGCTTATGTGGATGAAGCACCGCTTGTTTTCTTACCATATAAA
>CAMEIZ010000096.1 GCA_945919165.1 uncultured Traorella sp. | reverse complement strand
GAACGTGCATCCCCTGAATTAGCAACGACGTTCACAGACACGAGTTCTGTTTGGCTATCCATCTTTTTATCCTCCCTACTTTACATGTGGTATACGCTTTACAGTGCTCAGTTTACTGTATAAAAAAAGGGTTGTCAAAATGCTTAAAATTGTTTTTTATACAGTATTTTCTTATTTTATTACTGTTTTTTTGCTTTTTTTTACACAAAATTACTATTTTTTCTCATCACTTTTATTTGTGTATAACTTTTTTTAGTGTTTTATTATTAGTGTTTAAATGAATTGTACGTTCGTATATGTTTTTGAAATACCTTTTATTTTTTTCTATCTTCATCTTTTTTGTTAAAGCTCATGATATAATATAATCATGAAAATTATTCGAACATTGAAAGTCACAAAAGATGAATTTTATGACTGTCTTGAAGAAAACCTATTAAAAACGATTAATAAAGATTCAACTCAACTTCTTACTTCAAAAGACATCAAGAAAGGATTGAAATACAGCAAAAATGTAAACGATGTCTATGCTAGGAGTGATTTCACCATATTGGAATATCAGCGAGGAGAATTGTATAAAGCCAAAACCAAATCAATGACAGATTCTATAGTCTTGACCTATAACACCAAACAAACGGAAAATGGTCTGAAAGTAACATTTGAACAAAATATTCTCAGTCATGAAACACGAAAACAAAGTAAACTTATGAAATCTTTCAGTGAACTAGTATTTCTAAGCCGAATGAGCAATTCTCTTTATGATATGCAACGACTCATTTTTAATAAAAGAGAAGGGATTGTTGAAACAGAGGTTCATCCCTCTATGAATCCATTAATAAAAAAATTAATATCAAAGAAAAGAAACAGTAATTGAGCTAAATTATAGATCAAGCCTCTCCAAACATATATTGGGGAGGCTTGTTTTGTGAGAAAATCAAATCATAAACTATCCTTTATTTTTATCCTTGTAAATTACTTTTATTAAAATACAAATCAATGCGAAGGTAACACTCATTCCAACTGTCACGTCCGTTAAAAAATGAGCTCCCATGATGATTCTTGATACAGCCACAATTAAAGTAAATAAAACTCCTATACCTAACAACAAGTTTTCTTTTCCCTTTAATTTGTCTGATAATAGCGGCAAAGCAGCTAAAAGCATTGCACATGAAGCACAACCGGTATGTCCGCTTGGGAAAGATTTAAATTCTTCTGAAGCAACACCTATCGCTGTCAGCTTTGTTTTCATATCACTTCCAATCACCCACCAAGGCTGAAAAGAAGCTTGTTCGGTTACACTGATCATGCGCATACGTGGTCTTCCCCAAGGAATTTTGATGAGATTGATTATGATCATCTGTAAAAACATTGTCAAAAGAGCTAGCTGAATAAACTTCTTAATTTGTTCTTTTGAACTATCTTTGGTAAGTTTTAAAAGCAGCATATCTGCAATTGCTGTGATGACAACTGCAATCAGTGCACTGACTGCTGGATTCATGTTTTCAATGTACAGCATTGGATCCATCGTTATGCCTAAAATGGCTAATAAATTCAGTACAATACCAAAAAATACACAGAAAAAGCTCGAAATCTTTTTGTTAGTATCCATCATTCTGAATAATAGAGTTCCTCCAGCTGCTAAACAAAGCATTGCAGGTGCCTGTCCAAAACTGGCAAAGAAGATTCTAAATGGACTTTCAATATTAAATAATGCTTGTGAAATCTGATAGTCATAAAAGCTTCCGCCTATCATGAATACCAAAAGCATCAAAACTATCATGCTGATATTTTTTTTATTTAAAGCGTTCATAACTTATTTTCCTTCAAACATTGTTAAATAATTGTATAATGCACCTACCAAATTCGCATCATTATAGAATTTACAGGTTTCCACATGAGCATGTGGAATTGGAAATGGCAATCCTTCATAAATCTTATCCAATTCATTTCGAATCATTTCCACTAACAGAGGCTGTTTAGAAATACCGCCGCCAATCAAGCATTTTGGCATATCTAAAATACATTGAAGATTATAAATACCAATCGCTAAACTCTTAGCAACTGATTGTAATGCTAGTTTTGCATCTTCATCCCCTTCTTGAATCATTTCAAATATCTTAATGCCATTTAATGTTGCAGGGTCAACCTGTTTTCTGTTAGCCGTTTGCAAAATAAGTGCACTCGTACTTCCCTTAAGCGCCCAAAGATCACCATCAAATCCTATTTTTTCACCTAAAGCGACATATGAGAATTCCCCGGCAAAGAAATGCTGACCTTTCCATAATTTCTTATTCTTAATAATTCCGCCGCCAAGACCGCTTCCTACAACAATTACAATACCATCTTCACAATCACTCAGATTTCCCTTCCAGCATTCCGCTAAAGCTGCACTCTTTCCATCATTTTCCATTGATACCGGAAGATCAGTGAAAGTATGAATAGCATCTCTTAGATTCTTATTCGCATTATAGCTAAGCATTCCTGGAGCATAAACCATTCCCTTTTCTGAATCAATGGTTCCCGGTAAACTCATAGCAATTCCATCAATCTGATCTTGATATTTTTCATAGATTGTTTTTAAAACATTTAGAAAACTATCAAAAGAATCCATTGGGGTCACTTCATTGCCCTTTTCATATATATTGGCATCATTGTCCATTAAAGCATATTTAATCGCACTTCCGCCTACATCAAATACTAATTTTTTCATCTTACTCACACACCTTCATGATAAATTTTCCCAGCTCAATCGCACAGTCTTCACTTTGTGGATAAACACCAATATTATCCGCATAAGCATGTCCCATACCACGATAAACAATGGTAGTCGTATCTACACCAGCATCCACCAGTTTTTTCGCATACGCCAGACATTCTACCTTTAAGAAATCATGTTCCCCTACACTTACAAGTGTTGGCGGCATACCGGTAACATCCATTCCATAAGGTGTCAGATATTTATTTGAAATATCACGGGTTTTCAAAATATCAGACAGCATACTGGACATACCATTTTCTCCACCCATCATATTCAGCATCATTTCGATTACTCGTCTGTGTTTTGGATGAATCGTATATTTATCTAAACTCCAATGTGAATACTCATCATCAATACCAGCCATATTCACAGTTGGATACAGCAGAACCTGTCCTTTCACCATCTTTTTATTTTCTTCTAATGAGCGAGTTGAACAATACTGGGTAAGATTTCCTCCTGCACTATCTCCAGCCACAATTATCTTTTCTGGATCTCCGCCAAATTCATTGGCATGTTCATAAATCCACTTCAATCCTTCATAACAATCTTCATGTCCCTTTGGATAAGGATTTTCAGGAGCTAAGCGGTAATTGATTGAAAAAGCTACAATATTATATTTTTCCACAATCATCTTGACAAACTGTTCGACAACACCACTATGACCTCCAAAGAAACCTCCTCCATGAATATAATACAATACCGGAGCATTCTGAGAACGAATGGATGGCAAATAAACCTTCATAGGTACATCATTGTCATCAAGTCCCTTAAAGCTTGTTGAAACAATTTCAATTTCTTCACTGGTTACAGGAATTGATTTAATTCCATTAAACATGCCTCTGAGTTTTTCAATTGATTTTGGTGAAGCGTTCATCATGCTTTTTGGCAAAAAACGCATCATAAAAGCCATTTTCTTATTATCGTTGTAAAGACGGGTATCCATCATACCTTCCTCATCACAATCCGGAATCGGTTTCATGATTACATCAATTCCATTGATTTTTCTTGTAAATTGTTTTTCACTGATTTTCTTTAATAATTCTTCACTATATTTCTTTTCCATAGTATCACCTCTATATCATTATAAGATAAAGCGCTTACAAAGTGTTGTTTTCACTTGATATAATTATGTTAAAAACTTGATAAAAAGATAACACTTTGTTTGGAGTGTTATCTCATAAGTTTTTTTCGATATTGTAAAGGTGTTTCATGATAAATGGCAGAAAATGCATGAATCAATGATTTCACATTCAGAAAGCCATGTTTCTGCGAAATATCCTGTATGGTCAGATCTGTATGAACAATATCCTCATAGGCTTTCATTAAGCGATAATTAATCAGATAATCACGAAAAGTTCTGCCCACATAATAATGAAATTTTCTAGAAAAGTGTTCCTGACTCATAGAAAAATGCTCTGACATGTTTTTCAGCGTCAGATCTTCCTGATAATGATCATGAAGATAACTCAGTATTTCTTTGATTTCTTCTTGACATCGAGCTGTTTTTTTCATGGATTTGTCTTTTACAAGACAATAATTCTCTAAAAGACAATTCAATATTTCCAACAGACAAGCTGTTACTTTCAAATATGAAAATTCATTTTGATTCAAATATAATTCTTCTAGTTTCATATACAAAGCATACAGATCACGATGATCCTTTTTGATTGATAAATCAAAAACCACATCATCAATCTGCGGATAAACACGCTTAACAAAATCATAGGCTAATACAAGAATGATACAATGAACATCTTCATCAAATCGCACTGGACGAATGGAATGAACCTCACCACTGTTCACACATGTAAAATCATTTTCAATGATTCGTTTACGATTTCCCATTTGAAGAATACAACTGGCATGTTCAATGAGTGATACTTCAATACTGCGATGCCAATGGGAATGAATAAACATGTCATTTGGAAATTGATCAATCTCTTTTTTTCTCACTATGGCAATCAAAGCTGGTATTTTATTGGAATGTTTAATTTTTTCATACGTATAGTTTTCCATATTTCTATTATAGCATAGAGCCATCAATTCACAACTTCCTATTAGATTTTTCTCAACACCATTATAATCGTGGCAATTTCGTTATCATCAATTATTATTTTGAATGTTTTTTCCAACACTTTCAACATTTTTCCTAAAACACGGTAATCCTCCTCATAGGCATGGAGAATTTTATCTGCTTCATGATTTTTTGTGCTCTTCTCTCCTGAAAGAAGTCTTTCAATTAAACATATCAAATGAACAAATAGGCCTAAACGCTGTTCTTCATTCATTCCATAAACAATTGAAAGTTCATCCATTAAAGATGGCATGACCATTTTTAGTTTTGACATGGAAACAAACTTACAATTTTCTTCTAAGTGTTGATACACAGCATTATAGTTAAAGGAAGTAGAGCTCGTCGGTTCAAACATTAAAATACGATCCAAATCATCTTTCGTATTTTCAAAAATTTTCATAATAGATATAAATGGGATACCTAAAAGTTTTGGATCATAAGTTCCGACAAAAGCATGAATTTCATAAGTTTTCTTTAATTCTACCACTTCTTTTAATAAGGTATTACGATTTGAAATTGAAAGAGCAATCGTTTTCATATTCAACTTGGAATACTGATCAATATAGCTTTTCAACTGAGCAGCTCCCCCTTCACCTGTATGACAAAGAGTAATAATGAGTTCATTTCGTTTTTCATCTTGTCGATATAAATTCGAAATTTCTCGATTAGCCATATGGTAAACATAATCAATATCACTTTCCATTGAACATTTTCTGGCAATATCAATACCAACTAAAGTAATAGGTATATTCATTCCTCGAATTTTAACATCGCATTCTTCTGAAATAGTATCAATCATTGTTTTGATTGAACCCATATCATAAATGACAATAATACCTTTTCCATTATCAATTTTAAGAATGAGTGATTTAATTTCTTCCATTGCTTGATTTGTTTCCATACCAAGATCCAAATCATAACTATAAGCATTCTGGCAGTGAGTAAGCGTATTAGTCACTTCCATCAGCGACTTTGCGGTTCCAGTTCCATGCATAATATACAAAAGAACAGGATGATCCTGATCAGTACTATCTTCAGATTCAACTAAAAACATAGCAATCACTACAATTTCTTCTGTTGAAAGATTTAAGTCAAATTGTTCTTTCAATTTAGCGGCAAACTGCATTGAAGCAGAATATTCTCTTGGATAGTTTTGAATCAAAGCAACAACCTGATTATTATCAACACGTTGTGAAGATGGTGTAAACGAAATCAAAGCATTGACATGAAGACATAAACCATAAAACACATTTGTCTTGAATTCGCGGTTGAAATCCTTCTTACAAACCTCCAAAAATACTGCGACCATATTAATAATTTTTTTATCTACAATTTTTGAAAGCTGTTCAAGACTTCGTGAGTCATCTTCATAGGAGCTATACACATAACTAAATTGATTGAAAAGAGAACGAATATGGTTATTAATTACATTTTCGATACTTAGCGGGCTAATACCACGGTTAGATAATTCATCATACTGCGTTTTAATTTCAGTATAGAGATTATCAGATTTTGGATTTAAATACCCTTTTGTCTTATCATATAAAGTAAAGTTTTCATTACCTATTAATTTATCAATCTCTTCAACATTATCTTTCAATTTCAAAAGGTTACGTTTTATTTGAGTTTTGAAATCATCTAAATAAACATTGATATTTTGGTTTCTATCATTGACAACACGCACATATGCATTAGCGCATGCTGCTTTAATTTCAGTTTGAAGTTCTTTGATATTATAAACATATTCAGTTAATAATAATGCTTTTATTGAATCGATGGATACTTCTATAGAACGCCCTGAATTGAATGCTTCAACTGTGAAAAAATGATTGATTAATTCAAATTTTTCAATCAAAGGGCGATGAATGAGTTCTGGAAGCTCAATAACTACTGGAACTCTTTGATTTAGTTGAAGTATGCTTTGAGGTGAACAAGCCAGAACTAAAGAAACATCATTACAGTCAATAAATTCCATATTGTCTTCTGAAAACAATTTACCGGTTTCCAAAAAAACATAAATACGACTTTGCTGTTTAGCATTCAACATTTCAAAATGATCAATAAAAA
>CAMEIZ010000095.1 GCA_945919165.1 uncultured Traorella sp. | reverse complement strand
AACAAAATATTGAACGCAATGGGAATGTTGGTGCTGGAATGGGAGCTACTGTGGGCAAGATGCATGGAGATAGTTATGCAATGAAATCAGGGCTTGGCTGTTTTGCCGTGGAAGTTGGCAAGCTGCAGGTAGGAGCCATTGTAGTGGTGAATGCAATCGGAGATGTATTTGAGCTTGATTCAAATGTTCAGCTGGCTGGTCTTTTGAATAAGAAAAAAGATGGTATGATGAATAGCGAAATTGAAGCAGTCAAGCTTTTGCAGTTGATGAATCGCTTTTCATTGAATACGACAATTGGTGCGATTATCACAAATGCTGATTTAGATAAAACACAGATGAATAAAGTTGCTTCTTTAGCCAGCAATGGTATTGCCAGAACGATTCGTCCTGTAAATACTTCCATGGATGGAGATTCGATTTATGCTTTATCTGTTGGAAAAGTGAAATCCAGTGCTGATGTTGTCGGAACACTTGCGGCTTATGTACTAGGGAAAGCGATAAATCGAGCTGTATTAGAGACTGAAGAAAAATATGGCTATAAATCAGCTCAGAGTTTTCTTCAAGATAATAATTCAAACAAGGTTGAATAAGCATATACGAAAGGACGCATTTAGCGTCTTTTTCAATGATTTAATGAATCTTCTCTATTTCATTTTCTTAAACAGTTATACTGATTTAATCAATAATGTAACGATTTATTGTTGACTTTTCCCTTAGGGGAAGGAGTAAACTAAAGTCAAAGGAGGAGTTCTATGCTGTAAATCGCCGAGCTTTCCAAGATATGCAGAGTATCATCTAAAACACTTCGCTATTATGAGGAATTGGGTTTGATCAAGCCAGTGAGTGTTCATCCGCAAACGGGTTATCGATATTATTCAATCGATCAATTAGAGACCATGTTAATGATTGCCCGCTTAAAGTCATATCATTTTTCATTAGAGGAAATTAAAGAAATACTTGGAAGTGAAAATCAAAGTGAAAAGCTTCAATCCTCTTTTTTAAACAAGAAAAAAGAGATGGAAAAACAAATTGAGGAAAGTAAAAAAAACCTGGAGCAGTTAAATCAAGATCTTTTTCATCTTAAAGAGGGAAAGCCTTTGATGTCTTACCTTGATGACATAGATGTGGAACTTGTTGAAGTAAAAAAGATGACTTTGCTGTTCATCCGTAAAATGGTAATGGAAACAGATTTTGTTTTTGAATATCAAGATTGTTTTTCAAAACTATTTACTCAGATCCAACAACAATCATATACCATGGCAGCACCGCCTATGGTACTGTTTCACAGCGGCGAATATACAGCTATGGGATTAGACAGTGAGTTTGCTATTCCTGTGAAAGAATCATCTTCCAAAACAAGAGAATTTGATCCTGGTTTATGTCTGAAAACAGTTGTTCATGGGAGTTATTCACAATTGTCAGATGTTTATGCAAGACAGCAAAAATGGATGAAGGAAAATGGATTTGTGAATTCTCAAGCTCTTTATGAGGTATATGTAAATGATCCTTCAGTTATCCAAAATGAAAGTGAATTGATTACGGAGGTTTATTGTCCTATCAGAAAGGAAAAAAGATGAAACAAGATAAATTGAATGATTTAGAAAGACAAATCAAAGAAGAGTATTCAAATATATTGGGCATTCAAATCATACAAAATCAAGAAACAGTTTATGAGAAGTATTTTCATGATGCTAATGTTCAAAGCCGTATTCATATTTATTCTGTTACGAAAAGCATTGTTTCAATTCTTATTGGAATTGCGATTGATAAAGGAATGATTCAAGGTGTAGATCAAAAGGTTTTAGATTTTTTTGAAGGTTATAAAATAAAAAGAAATGAGAAAACAATTCAAAAGATTACATTAAAAGATATTATAACCATGACTGCTCCGTATAAATACAAGCATGCTCCTTATAAAAAGTATTTTACAAGTGAGGATTGGGTAAAGAGTTCTCTTGATTTATTAGGGGGAAAACAAGAAGTTGGTAAGTTTCGTTATATACCTTTGCTTGGATTAGATCTTTTAAGCGGTATATTGGTTCAATCAACCGCCCAGCCGGTGATAGATTTTGCTAATGAAAATTTATTTATTCCGCTTCAAATAGAACCGCTGAAAAGTATTACTTTTCACAGTAAGGAAGAACAGTTTGCTTTTTATAAATCTTTATATAATAATGGATGGGTGGCTGATCCAAAGGGGGTAAATACAGCTGGATGGGGTCTTTGTTTGTCTGCTCAAGATATGGCAAAAATCGGTCAGCTTTATCTGAATGAGGGAAGATGGAAGAATTCTCAGATTGTTTCTTCTAAATGGGTAAAGGAAAGCACTCAGAAACATAGTTATTGGGAAGAACGTGACCTGAATTATGGATATCTATGGTGGCTAGGGCATGATAATGATCATGGATATGCAGCTATGGGAGATGGCGGCAATATTATTTATGTCAATCCGAATCTAAAACTTGTGGTAGCTATTGCCTCATCTTTTATTCCAAAACCAAAAGACAGAATTGAATTCATCAAACATTCCATTGAACCTATTTTTAATGAAGCAATTTAGAAAAGTTTCATGTCAGTGATTGTACATAATCATTAATTAGTTGACGAAGATATAAAAGAATAATGTTATCAAAGAGATGGTGGATCAAAAACTAAGCTTAATGTTTATGTTACAAAAAAAGCGAATCCTTTATATAAAAACCCGCTCATGTTCTAACATGGACGGGTTTATTTTTACTAAAATCATGATGATGCTTTCAGATCTTTTTCTATTTCAAAATAGAAATTGCTTCCTTCATGGGGTTGACTGCTGACACCGTATTTAGCGTGATGGAGATCTAAGATTTGTTTTACGATATAGAGGCCTAAACCACTTCCGCTGACCTGGCGCTTGTGATTTTTACTGCGGTAATAGCATTTCCAGATATCATCTATTTCATCAGCTTCAATACCTTCTCCATTGTCCTGAATTTCAATGCGAACTGAATTGTTCTTTTCGATTTGTCTCACAATGACCTGGTCTTTTGTATAATGAATGGCATTATTGAGAATGTTGTAGAAGACCTGAGTGATCTTGACTTCATCAGCATAAACAGATACATGATGTTCATAATGAAATTCTATATTGATTTCACTTAACGCTTTAACACGTTCGATAATATCTAACATCATCTGTGTCAGATCGAAATTTTTCCTTTCCAGCTTTTGTGCACCAGCCTGCAGCTTACTCAAATCTAACACATCATTGACAAGACGGGAGAGATATTTTGTTTCATTAATAATCACATTTAAATTTTCGGCGGTATTTTCCTCTGGGATGTCCCGCATCATTTCAGCATAACCGCTGATCATGGTCAAAGGGGTTCTCAAATCATGAGAAATATTACTGATTAGCTCGTTTCTTAGTTTTTCAACTTGATGCAGATCTTTATTTGCCTGATCAAGGGTTGCACTCAGCTCTTCAATTTCCTGATAACCCTTCGCGTTAAAAGTAATCTTTCCACCTAACTGTTTGGCACTTTTGTTTAGTTCATGAATGGGCGAGATGATTTTCTTGGAAATGTAAGTTCCTAATAATAAAGCTACGACACTCATGCCAATGGTAACGATGCCCAGAATGGTTTTTAGAGTATCCACAGTCGCATTGATTGGAGTAATGGTTGAATTCATGAAAAGATAATAAACGTGAGGACTTTCAATAATATGAGTGTATTGTATTTCATTATAGGTTCTCAGCGGTATCGTAAAACCATAATCAATAAATTCTGTGGCTTTAACCTCTTCAATATAGGTATTGTGATTGTTGAAGGCATTGGTAATTCTTTCAAAGAAACGATTTGTGTTGGTGATATCCTTGGAACATTGTCTTGAGGAATCACTTTTATGTATGATAGATCCGTATTCATTGGCTATGATCACGCAGGCATCATTGCTGACTGCCAGTTGATTGATATATTCATCAAGGTTGTTTTCCTGAATGTGTTCAGCAATAAAGTTTCCGGCATTTACAATACCGTCAGTTTTAATTTTTTTATAAATCGTATCTAATAACAATATTTCTAAGATCCATAAAAGAAGAATCAATGAAATTACAAAAGTAAACAAATAAAAAGGTATCTTAAAACGAATGGAATGTCTATTCAGTTTCAAAACGATATCCCACCCCTCGTACAGTTACAATACAGTCAGCATATTCCTGTAGATTTTTTCTGAGTGTTTTAACATGAGTATCTAAAGTACGATCATCACCGAAGAAATCATATCCCCAGACAACAGAAATACACTGTTCTCTTGTCAGTGCAACATTTTTATTTTTTACTAGATAACATAATAAATCATATTCTTTCGGTGAAAGATGAGCTCTTTTTCCGTTGACTTCGACAATATGAGCGCTGTAATTGATGGTCAGACCTTTATAAGTAAAGACATCAAAAGAGGCATTTTGTGTTCGTTTGATAATGGCTTTCACCCGCATCATCAGCTCCTGCATTGAAAAAGGTTTGACAACATAATCATCGACTTCATGTTCAAAGCCTTTAATACGATCATATTCTTCTCCTTTTGCTGATAACATGATAATGGGTGTATTAGAAAATTCACGGATTTTTTTGGTAGCCGTGTAGCCATCGCAAAAAGGCATCATAATGTCCATGATAATACAGTCATATTTTTCTTTTTGAACAGCTTCAATGGCTTCATAACCATTACTTGCTTCATCTGCTTCCATATGTTCATATAAAGCATATTTTTTGATCAAAGCACGAATTTTCTCTTCGTCATCAACAATTAATAGTCGAATCATACTCTCACCTCAGAAATAGTGTAACATAATTGTGTGAAATTTTGATGAAAACTGACAAGAATTAAAGAAAAAATGATATAATCATTATCATGAACCATAACATAGATTATAAAG
This sequence comes from uncultured Traorella sp., assembly GCA_945919165.1. GTDB lineage: Bacteria > Bacillota_I > Bacilli_A > Erysipelotrichales > Erysipelotrichaceae > Traorella. The sequence goes on along the minus strand of CAMEIZ010000095.1, from coordinate 2,336 downwards.
ATGGAGTTAAAAACGGTATGCCAATTGGTATTGGTTATTTTGGTGTCAGCATGGCTTTTGGCATGATGGTAAAAAATGCCTTACTGCCAATTGAAATGGCTGTTTTTATCTCTGCTACCAATTTGACAAGTGCCGGTCAGTTTGCCGGCTTGAATCTGATCGTCATGAATGCTTCGATGATGGAAATAGCTTTTACCACATTCATTATCAATTTAAGATATGCCTTAATGTCTCTTTCATTATCGCAGCGCGTTGATGAAAAAATGTCCCGATTCAAGAGAATGATCTTAGCATTTGGTATCACAGATGAGATTTATGCTGTCTCATTGACAAAAGAAATGCCTTTGACACTTTCTTATTTTTTGGGCTTGCTGACACCGGCTTATATAGGTTGGGTATTGGGATCTTTTATGGGTGCTCTTCTAGGCAGTCTGCTTCCTGAAGCAATCAGTGATGCGATGAATATTGCCTTGTATGGGATGTTTGTTGCCATTATTTTGCCTCAGGCAAAAAAAGATCGCCACAAAGCCTTGGCAATTGTGCTCAGTGTTGCGTTAAGCTGTATATTTGCGTTTGTGCCGAGTCTTCATATTGGAAGCGGCTGGATGATTATTATTATCACCATTGTGGTAAGTGCTTTTATGGCATTGGCATTTCCAATCAGAAAGGATGAAATATGATTCAGAGTGTGATTGTGATGGCAGTGGTAACGTATTTGATACGAATGCTTCCTATTGTCTTATTTCAGAAAAAAATAACAAATCTATATCTTCAAAGCTCTTTGGAATATATCCCATGTGTTGTCTTATCATGTATGACGTTTCCGGCAATATTTACATGTACGCGTTCACTTGCTGCCAGTGTGGTTGGTGCACTGGCTGCTATGATATTTGCATGGAAAGAAAAAAGCCTGATTGAAGTGGCAGCAATAGCCGTTTTAGGAGTTTTGTTTATTGAAATTTTGATTTGATTCTATGTATAATTAAAATGGAGGAATTTTTATGAGCGAATTTATTGAATTCAAAGATGTCCGTAAAATCTATCATGTTGGAGAAGTAGATATTCCTGCTTTGGACGGTGTAGATTTTCAGATAAAAAAAGGTGAATTTGTGGTCATTGCCGGAGCCAGCGGTGCCGGGAAGTCTACCATATTGAATATTTTAGGCGGTATGGATTCTCCTACTAGCGGAAGTATTTTTGTAGATGGTAATGATATTTCGCAATACAATGCCAAACAGCTGACGACCTATCGACGCTTTGATATTGGTTTTGTATTCCAGTTTTATAATCTTGTTCAAAACCTGACAGTGCGTGAAAATGTAGAATTGGCATGTGAAATCAGCAAAGATCCTCTTGATATTATGGAAACAATTGAAAATGTTGGTTTACTGGGAAGAAAGGATAATTTCCCAGCTCAGCTTTCAGGAGGAGAACAGCAAAGAGTTGCCATTGCTCGAGCTCTTGCGAAAAACCCAAAGCTTCTATTATGTGATGAACCAACGGGTGCATTGGATTATAATACCGGAAAACAGATTTTGAAACTTCTTCAGGATACCTGCCGAAAGAATAAAATGACGGTCATTGTCATTACGCATAATTTGGCATTAACACCTATGGGAGATAAAGTGATCAAAGTCAAAAGCGGTAAAATCAGCAGTATTACCATTAATGAAAATCCAACCCCTGTAGAAAGTATTGAGTGGTAATGAAAAAGATATATTTAGATGTTTTGCGTGAGATCAGAAAAAATATTGGACGCTTTCTTTCAATTTTTGCCATCGTGGCGATTGGAGTTGCCTTTTTTGCAGGGGTCAAAGCAAGTGCTCCATTAATGAAAGAAACGGCAGATGCTTATTTTGATGAGAATAACCTTCAGGATATTCAGATTTATTCCACTTTGGGATTTGTGGAAGAAGATATTGATGAAATCAGAAAAATTGAGGGAATTGAAGGTGTTCATGCAACTCACAGTATAGATGCTTTGTTTAAGATTGATACTGTTGAATATGTTTACAAGGTTATGACCATTCCTCATGATATGAGCGATGAAAATAAAGATTATATTAAATTATTCATCAAAAATTTCTTCTTCAATTTCCTCGTTTTCGCTATCTATAGAGTGTTTATGAAGATTTTTCTTTTTCTTATTTTCTTCTTCTTTATCTTTAAGGGTTTTCATAAACATGATAGACCCTGCATTTGCCATAGCAAGACTATCCAACGACGCACGAAGCTGAGCAGAACGGTCTTGAAACTCGCTTTGTTTAAAGTTTTGAGTTTCTTCTTGTTCCATTTCAGAAGCAAAATATTCTCCGCCTTGCCCTTGCTTTTCTTCA
>CAMEIZ010000094.1 GCA_945919165.1 uncultured Traorella sp. | reverse complement strand
AAAATCCAGGCTAAATCATCCAGAGTTGAAATCACATGAACATCAGCTCCCAGTTCATTCATCTTTTCTCGAATATCCTTTAGTTTTTCATTTGTGCTTTTTCCAGTAATACTGTTTTCCAGAAAAAAGGCAGGTTGATCAGAAAGAGCTGGACGATCTTTCCAAATCTGACCAATTAAATCTTCATCTGTTTTGTATTTCAGCTGAAATGTATCTTTAAAATGCTCCACTTTCGCTGCGCTGACAACACGTCCGTCAAACCCCAAGGTATCATTTTCATGAAGATTTTTTAAAACATATTCATCAAATGTTAAAACCCCTTCTTCACCTATTTTCATCAGTTCAACTTCGCTGTTTTGAATAGCCTTGGCTGCAATGATAAAATAACGGGCATCTGTCCATAATAAAGCTTTTTCTTGCGTAATCAGCATATATCCAGCACTGCCATAAAAATTACTCATATATGCTCTGCATTTAAAATAATCACCCACATATTCAGAAGCATGAAAATCATCTGTTGGAATATAGTAAGCATCAATATTCTTTTCCTTCATTAATTTTCTTAACTCTTGTATTCTCTTATTGACCATAATCTAACCTCACTTCATTTGCTTATTTTAAACCTTTTTTATCTGACTTACAAGTTCAAATCGATATCCCTGGCTTTTAACCTCAATAATAAAATCTTTCATGGCTTCATAATTCCCCTGATTAGATGGATGTAAAAGATAAATTGCTCCTTTATGAAGATGAGATATTAGATTATTATAAGCATATTCTTTACTGACATCCTGACTGTAATCATCATAAGCGTGACTCCAGAAATAAGTCGAATATCCCAAGTCTTTAACCATATATAAACTTCTTAGAGAATAATCTCCTTTTGGAAAACGGAAAATTCGCGGAGGCATTACTTTTGTAACTTCATATATGGCTTTTTGTGTTTCCATGATTTCTCGAACAAATCTTTCACATTCTTTTTCATTCGCTAAAGCTGTCATGTCAGGATGAGTACGTGTATGATTGCCAATTTCATGACCATTTTCAATAAGTTTTTTCATGAATTCTGCTTCATTTAATATATAATTTCTTGTTAAAAAGTAGGTTGCTTTAACATTTTGTTCATTTAGAATTTCTGTAATTTCCTTAATATAAGTTTTTTCATTACCTCCTTCATCAAATGTTAGATAGATTACTTTCTCATTTAGACCAAGAGAAAAAGTGTTTGTTTCTTTCATAATAGTTTCATCTAGTGTTGGTACTTTTCGTTCATGATCATTCGCTTTTTTAAACCACCATCCGATTCTTTCATTAACATAATCATCGTAATGATAATGTAATTGCATAATCAAAGGATTTTCCACAACCAATACTTTTCTTTCGATACTGGCTGTATTCCCTGCATCATCCCAAACTTGATAGATAACTTTATATTCACCAATATTTGATGTATCCACATTATTTTGAATTTTTAAATACTGCTGAAGATCTTTTTTCGAATTGTCTTGAATATCAACACCCTGTTCTTCATATTCTTCCTGTTGAAAAACAATCTGAGTTGCATCTCCTTTTAAAGTTATAAGCGGTGCAATCGTATCATTCACCATAACTTTTCGAATTATTCTTTTGTTATCATATACATAACTGATTTCATAGGTTCCGCAATTTTCGGTGTCTACATTGCCTTGAATCTGAATATCATCATGAATAAGCTGAAAATTTTTCTTTACTATAACACCTTGTTCATCATATCTTTCATTAATTTCTATTTTGATTTCTTTTTGCCCGACTAAATGCATATAGGTACCTAAAACACCATTTACTCTTAAAAATACAACAATCAGCAGCAAGATCATAATCAAGATAAAACTTAATAGAAACAACATTCTTGCTTTAAATGAATTTGACATAAAAAAAACCTCCCCTACAGTTTATGTGGGGAGATTTTCATTTATTTATTTTTTCTTAATTCTTCAAGGATTTCCTGAAGAAGAATTTCTGTTTTATTTGGTTCTGGCGTTGCAGCAGGCTTTTGTTCCTCTTTTTTCTTTCTAAATGAATTCAATAGTTTCACCATCAAAAAGATCACTAAGGCTGTAATGAGAAAATCGATTACAACACTGATAAAAGATCCGTATTTAATAGAAACTTCTCCAACAATCCATGCTTTTTCAGCTAGAGAAGCCTGATTTCCGGCAATTAAACTGATCAGCGGTGTAATTAAATCATTAACCATTGATCCGACAACTTTTGATACAGCACCGCCCATAATAACACCAATTGCCATATCAAACATACTTCCTTTTAACGCAAATTCTTTAAATTCATTCAAAATTTTTTTCATAAACTCCCTCTTTTCTTCATCCACATTTCGGCACATTTCAATCCGTCAATAGCTGCTGATACAATTCCTCCTGCATATCCGGCCCCTTCTCCCATCGGATAGAGATTGTGTACATTGATGCTTGTCAGCGATTCATTTCTTAGAATTCTAAGCGGTGAGGTGCTTCTTGATTCCACTCCTGTTAAAACAGCATCACCAATAAATCCCGGCATTTTTTGATCAAAAGCAAGCAGTCCTTCATGAAGTGCTTCATTAATAAAATCATCAAATAATTCATTCAGATCTGTTAAACGCACACCCAATGGATAGGAAGGCTGAACACTTCTCAATTCAAAGCTTTTTTGATTTTTCAAATAATCACTGGCTAATTGAGAAGGTGCCTGATAATTACTTCCTCCCATTTCAAAGGCTTTCTTTTCAAGCTTTTCCTGAAACTCAACTCCGGCAAAAAGATCATCTCTCAGATCTTCCTTATATACCTGCACCAGTAAAGCACTGTTGGCATTTTGCTTATCTCTTGCATGATAACTCATCCCATTTGTCACAACCTGACCCAGTCCACTTGCCGCCATAATCACTTCTCCACCAGGACACATACAGAACGTATAAACACCTCGTTGAGAAGCTGTCGTGTGCGTTAAACGATAGCTTGCATGAGGTAATTTGTCAGCATACTCTTTATATTGTGTCTGATCAACAAATTGCTGAGGATGCTCTATCCGGACACCAACAGCAAAATTCTTGGCTTCCATTGCAACATGATGCTGATGCAGCATTCTGAAAGTATCTCTGGCAGAATGACCGCAGCCAATCAGTAAATCTGAACATTTCATCCATTTGCCATTCACTTTTATCTGAGTAATCGTTTGGTTTTCAATATACAGATCTTCGAGTTGATGATCGAAATAAATTTCACCGCCCAGATTTAAGATTTCTTCACGCATTCGTTTTAGTATATCAACCAAAACATCCGTTCCAATATGAGGATAAGCTTCATAAAGAATGGCAGGATCTGCACCATAATGAACAAATTCCTCCAAAACATGATAGCTTCTTGGATCTTTGCTGCGACTGGTCAGTTTCCCATCCGAAAAAGTTCCAGCTCCTCCTTCACCAAACTGAACATTACTTGAAGGATTAAGTTTACCTTCTTTAAAGAACAGTTCTACATCTTTCATTCGTTTCTCTACGCAGCTTCCTCTTTCAAAAATGATGGGTCGAGCATGACACTTAGCTAACAGCAAAGCACAAAACAATGAACTGGGGCCCATTCCGATAATAATCGGCCGGTTTGAAAAGCTCTTGTATTTTGGCATCTCATAAGGTTTTGAAGATGATTTCATAACATCTTTAAGATGCAAATACTTTTCTTCATTTTCAATTAAAACGTCAACGCAATAACTCATTCTCATATTTTTTCGAGCATCAATACTCTCTTTTACAATATGATAATCAAATGAATTCTTCGTTTTCAGCTTTTTGGCAATGACACTTTGTAAATGTTCTTTCTTTTCACCAATTTTCAAGTGACATTCATTGACTCGAAGCATTATCGTATAGCCTCAATCTGTGCAAGATTTTCGTACATTAACGACATATAGTCAAGATTATTCTTTTTATCTTCACTATTCTGTGAAGAAATATTATTCAAAGAAATTTCACTGAGATTACACTTTTCTTTGACTTTTTTATATAAAGCTTCCATTTCTTCAGACAGATTTTCTTCATGAGCAATATATTTCACTCCATCTCTGACTATTTTGGAACAGATTATTTCCAGCTGTTCATCGCTTGGCAAAGCTCCATATTTTGAAAGAATAACCGGATAAACCCGAAAGCCATAGGATTTTTGCCAATTTCCAAAACTAGGTGTTATACTGACAAAAGCTATATCACTGTTGGATGTCATCACATTTTGAAATTCTGCATCTAAGGTTGCCAGTTCTATTTCCAGCTCATTGTATCTTTTTTCAAAATCTCTTGCATTTTCAGGATATAGATTTGACAGCGTCTGAGTAATGGTTTTAGCCATACTCATCATAGAAATAGGATCCATCCAAAGTACAACATCTTTTTCATATGTATCAATTTTAGAAAAAGCGTCACCTTCATAATAATCCGTTTCCACAACGACCTTATTGTTATCAACACTGGTAGTTATATAACGCTTGAATTTATAAATTGCACTGGAATGAGCCAAATCAATTGTTTTAGAGGCTGATCTAGCAAATTCTTCACTGTAAATAGCTGCATATGGTTCTAAAGAGGATATCGTAAAGACAACATCCGCTTCCTCCAAATCTTTTTCAAAAGTATCACTGACACCTGCTATTTGAATTAATTCATTGGCAGAAAGATTACAGGATTCTACATAACTTCCTCCAATTCGATTAATTAAATAGACTACCGGATAATTAGTTCCGCATACCTTTGCGATTTTTACGCGGCATCCGCTCATCATGCTGACACATATGCAGATACACAGCAACTTTAAAATACGTTTCATGTTCATCACCGTATTTATTATACATGATTTTTTCTCACTTTAAAATGTTTTCTTTGCTGGTAATGATATTCTACTAAATCCAAGTCATTATCTTTGATCTCTTTTAGTAACATTCCCAAAAGAAAAAACAGCATAATTTTTAAATTTATAGGACTTTTTTGAAAAAGAATGCCAATCATGATAATAGAAATAAAAAAAATTATCTTTTTTGACAAAGCATAATTAAAAAACAGATGAATTATGCTTAATAAGATTCTGCCCCCATCCAGGGGATATATCGGAAGCAGATTGAAAAAAAGGATTGCCTGATTCATTTTCATCAGATAATCCATATAAGCAAAAGAAATGATATTTTGTCGATAACATAAATAAATCAAAATTGGAAACAGCAGATGTGCTGTTAAACCAGCTGTCAATATCAATATTTTTTCATAAAAAAATCCATGATCCAAATGACGAATGCGAGCATGAAAACCAAAGGGAATTACTTTGATTTCATCCACTTGATAATGAAGAAAAAGAGCCGTTAATACATGGAAAGATTCATGAATAAGAAGCATCAGAAAAAGAATTAGAAATGTTTTTAATGCATTTGAATAAAATGCAAGAATCAGAAAAAAGATCCATATCAGAGAAAATTGAAATTTCACTGTTGTAAAGCATCCTCATATGAAATAACAGTTCCATTTTTCTTAAAAACTAATGAAAGTGAATCTTTATAAGCCGCAATACCTTGTCCTTTTAGAATTCTTTCATCTACTTTCACAAGAATCTCACTTAAACTTCCATAGGTTGTTTCAATGGCATTATCATTCAATATAATTACTTGATCCTCACTTACATCTAAAACAATGCCATCACTGACAGAAACCGCCTGATTGGATCCATTCGTATAAAAATTTCCACTTAATAAATGATATTCAATTTTATTGTCAACAGGCATAGTTGATTCTTTAAACCAGTTTTCATAAGGAAACCAAGCTGAAAGCACAGGCAGCTGAACCCACTGCTTTTTTTCATTGATTTTCATTCCCAGATAAATACAGGTACAAAACATCAGAAAGATGACAAAATTGACAAAGGGTGCTTTCGTTTTCTTTTTCATAGTAAATTCTATGAAGAAAAGATTCGTTTTAGAAGTGATTTTGAATATTTTGGGATTGCTAGTTCTTCACCCAGAAAAGCCTTTTTAATACTTTCAAAACAATGCCATGCTTTTGAATTTTTATTATATACGATCGGCTGACCATGATTATATCCTTTAATGATTGTCTCGTCCTCATAAACGATGCCAATACATTCAATACAAAGTGTATCAAGTGCCTGATTCATCTGAATGCTGATTCCTTTATCAATGTATTTGGGGCTCATCCGATTAATCACACACTGAATCTTTTTTGAGCTTTCTCGCATCAGAATACCAATAATTCGATCTGCATCCTGTAATGCCGTCATATCCAGTGTGGTAACTACGATAAACCGGTCAGCTAAATCCAATGTATAGGCAAATCCGGATTCAATCCCTGCCGGAGCATCCAAAAGAATATAATCAAATTTCTGCTGAAGTTCTTCGATGACATCTTTAAGCATATTCTGATTCATTTTATGTACATGAATGCTTTTACAAGCTGCTAACAGCATCAAATTCTCAGTATGTTTTGCCTGAACAAGCGCTTGATTCAGTGAACACTTTCCTTCATATATATCTAACACATCATAAAATACACGATTTTCTAATCCAAGCATCACATCCAGATTCTTAAGTCCCAGATCCATATCCAATAAACATACGCGATAACCGCTTTTGGCCAGCACAATTCCCAAACCAATACAGATACTGCTTTTGCCTACCCCTCCTTTGCCGGACGTGATTCCAATACAGCATCCCATACGCAAACCTCCCTCTTAATTGTTCCATTTTCATAATAGAGGGTAGATGAGGAAAAACTTGTCATTTTTTGAAAATCAGTATCAAAGATACGAATTCTGGCTTCATAAAGCGAACTGGCAGCAAAACGACAAGACTCATATCGAAAATCAATACAGCCTGATACATGACCGACAACAATCAGATTTCCATAACATTCAAGATAACAGTCATAAGGGATATCCTGCACGATCATCATATCATCTTCAAATACTAAGCTTTCTCCGGGATAGATTTTCTTTTTGTAGACATGAATCAGTTTGTTTTCTTCTTTCTCATAAAATCCTAAAAAAATAGTTTGTGCTTTTTCACAAACATCTAAAAGTTTACATAACTGATCTTCACTTGCAATCACACAATCAAAAAAAGCTTTAAAACTGCCCCCTTGATGTTGTGAACAGGTTAAAAGCTTTTCCTTACAATTTTCTAACATCATTTCAAACGGTTGATGACTGACATATACATAAGCATGATTTACTGCTTTGATGATATCTTCCACCATGAGACTTTTTCCTCGTTTCTGATCT
>CAMEIZ010000093.1 GCA_945919165.1 uncultured Traorella sp. | reverse complement strand
AATAAAATCTTATCAAGCTATAAGCAGGCATGTGTAAAAATGGCGTTGCTTCACAAAGAATTCAAGGATAAAAAAGATGAAAAACTGTGGAATTCATTCCTTGAAGCCATGAGTGATGATTTAAATACTCCTAATGCTTTTAGTGTCGTTTTCGAAACTAATAAGCAGTTGAATGCTTCTTTGCGTGTCCGTGAGATTGATGCTGAAAGAGTGTCTGAGCTGGTTGCAGCATTAGAAGGCATGATGTATGTATTAGGTATCAAAATTGAAAGAACAGTCTTAGATGAAGAAAGCTTTGATCTTTATCAAAAGTGGAATGACGCAAAAGCTGTCAAAGATTTTCAAACAGCTGATATTTATCGTCAGAAGTTGATTGAAAAAGGAGTACTGTAATGGAAATTGTCCCTTATAATGGTACGACATTGGCTTTTATCGGCGATGCTGTCATGACATTGTGGGTACGTGAAAGGTTAGTCAAAGAGGGCTATCAAAAACCAAATGATCTTCAAAAAATGACATCGCATTATGTCAGTGCGAAAGCACAGGCCTATTATCTAGAGACTTTGCTTGAAAAAAAATTTTTTGATGAAGAAGAAATTGAAATAATCAAACGTGGACGAAATGCGCAAACCAAAACCATTGCAAAAAATGCTGATGTAACCACTTATCGTCTGGCTACCGGTTTTGAAGCAATTATTGGGTATTACTATTTGAGTCAACAGTGTGGAAAACTTGAAAAACTTTGGAACGAAGTTATTATGCTGGGAGCGAAATAATATGGCACAATATGTATATGGAAAAAACGTTGTTCGTCAGATTTTAAATGACAATAAGAAAATCTATGAAATCGTCATAGGCGAAGGCTTTAAAGACAAAGAAATCTTAAAACTGATTTCTGCTTCTAAAGCTCCAATTCGTTCACTTCCAAGAAAAAAAATGGATTCACTGTTAAAAACTGAACATCATCAGGGTATTGCATGTTCTATCGATGAATACAAGACATATACCTTAGATGAATTGATCTCAACTATTCCTGAAGGGAAATTGCCGCTTTTTGTTATGCTGGATGGATTGGAAGATCCGCAAAATTTGGGAGCAATATTAAGAACCTGTGATTGTGTCGGAGCAGATGGTGTCATTATTGGAAAACATCGAAGTGTTTCTTTAAATGCAACAGTTGCGAAAACATCAACAGGGGCAATTGATACAGTTAAGGTCAGTGTTGTAACGAATCTTTCACAGAGTCTTCAGTATTTAAAAGAAAAAGGCTTTTGGGTTGTGGGAGCTGATGCGAAAAAAGCAATCGATTATCGTCAGATTCAAGCGGATGTACCGCTGGTTCTTGTTGTTGGTTCAGAAGGATTTGGAATTTCTGAGCTTGTTTCAAGGCAATGCGATTATATGGCAGCATTGCCAATGGTGGGAAAGGTGACATCACTCAATGCATCTGTTGCATGCGGCATCTTCCTTTATGAGATATATTCAAAACGAAATCCTGTTATGTGACGAACAAATAGGAGGTCACATGAATGATTATGAACTGCTGTATTACATTTATCAGCAAGATGAAGAAGCTTTAGAGATGTTAATGGAGCGATATCGCCGTAGTGTTTATTTCATTAGCAAAGCTATTCTGGACAGAACGGATTATAAGCTAGAACGCAGTGATGAAATGGATGATATCATTCAGCTTGGATATCTGGAATTATATCAGTCAATTTATGCTTATCGTGATGATTTAAACTGTTCATTTGCAATATATTCACAGAAATGTATTGAAATGGGCGTACGAAAATATATCAGAGGAAAAAGAGGCAGACAAAACTATGAGGATGCAAGAGCACTTCGCTTAGATGAAAAAGTGATGGATGAAGGTGCTGTTTATCGCATCGACAGGATGAGTAATACACGTCATGAATTTGAAGGCCATAAAATTTTAAACTGGTATCATGAAGAAACACTTTTAAAGTATTTACAGGATGTTTTGAAAGAAAGTGAGTTTCAGATCATAAAGTTAAAGATTGAAGGCTACACACAAAAAGAAATTGCATTGCTGTTATGTGTCAATACAAAAAGAGTTCATTATGTTATGAAGAAGACACGAAAAGTTTTATTGAGTTACATTGACTAAAAAAAGCGATTGTGATAAAGTAAATAGGCAGTCAGCGAGGTGAAAAGTATGCAAGAAAAAATTATTTTGACTTGTACACAGTGTTTATCCCGTAACTATACGACTTATAAAAACAAAAATACGCATACTCAGCGTATGGAACTGAAAAAATTTTGTCCGAAGTGCAATTGTCATACAATTCATAAGGAGACAAAGTAGAGGAGGAATACTATGAAGTGGTTCAGTATTAAAGGAATACTTGAGGAAATGAAAAAAGTTCACTGGCCAACCGCAAAGGAACTGGCTAAATCTTCATTGACAGTGCTGCTTTTTTCTGCAGCTTTTACAGCATTTTTCATTTTGTGTGATTTTGTAGCAGTTTGGTTCTTTAGAACAGTAGGAATTTAGGTGAAGACACATGAGTGAAGAAAAGAAACAATGGTATGTTGTCAATACCTATGCTGGACATGAGAACAAAGTAAAAGAAAATCTTGAACGTCGTATTGAAACAATGGGACTTCAGGATGCCCTTTTTCAGATTGTCGTAGCTGAGGAAGTAGAGCTGGAATACAAGAATGGCAAAGAAGTCGAAAAGACTTATAATCTTTTTCCGGGATATCTGTTTGTAGAAATGATTATGACAGATGAAGCCTGGTATGTTGTCCGTAATACTCCAGGAGTAACTGGATTTATTGGATCAAGCGGAGGAGGAGCAAAGCCTTTTCCTGTTGCCGATGCTGAAATCGAAGTTATTTTACGTCGTTTAGGCATTAAGAAAAAACATGTGCAGATTGATTATGCTGTCGGTGACCGTGTTAAAATTTTATCCGGTCCATTTACAGGAAGTGAAGGTACTGTTGAATCACTGAATGATGAAAATCAGAGTGCTACAGTTCTTTTGATCCTGTTTGGAAGAGAAACACCAACGGATATCAGTTATGCTGATCTTGAAAAACTTGAATTCTAGAAATAGAATTCTTTTTTTTCGCATATAAACAAAAAATGACCGAAGACGCCAAATAATAGTAAACCATTTAAAATAATTAAAAAAAGGTTAAAATAATCAGGGAGATTTGTAGGGCGGAAATAAGATTTGCGGTTATTGATAATAACAAGAAAGATTTAAATAAAATCTGTGATTATTTTGAACAGATTGAAAGCCCTCTTTATTTGTGTGATAGATTTCAAACATTGCAGCCGTCTTTTTTTGACAGATATGATATTTGGGTCATAGATATTGAGTTGGATCAAACAAATGGACTGGAAATTGCTCAAAAGATTCGCACGATTTATCCTCAGGCTATTTTAATTTTTCATAGTAAACGTAATGATTTGGTATTTGAATCATTAAAAATTGGTTGTTTCTTTTTTGTACGTAAAGATCATTTTGAAGAAGATATGGATTTTATTCTATTAAGATTGCAGAAGCATTTTTCTGATATAAAAAAAGAATATGTTTATCACAGTAAAGATCAGATTCGCAAGATTTCATATGAAGAAATTGAATATATTGAAAAAATAGGACATCAGATTGAAATACATTTGGAAAATCAAGAGATTTTAAAAGAAAGAAAATCTTTGAAAGACATTATGAAGGAAATCGACAGTCCCGTGTTTCTTCAGTGTCATCAGTCTTATTATGTAAATCTTTCAAAAGTAATGAAATTGGATCAAAATGATTTTATCTTGAAAAACAACAAAGTGCAGATCAGTAAACGTTATTTATTAAAAGTAAAAAAGGAATACATGAAATATCTCTGTTCATGTGCGGAAGGTTTATGAGATATGAAAAATTGATATGTGCCACTCTGATTTTCAGTATAACTCTATATGGTTCCTATTGTTTTGTCAGAATGAAGCAGGCTGAAAAAAACAACATAGAACAATACTACGAAAAAACACCGATTGTTTTTAAGATAGATGGGAAAGACTCTTCTTTATCAAAATATAATTATTTTCCTGAAAACTATAACGAAACGTTTCAGGAACTTAATCGGATCTACCATTCGATTGCTTTGGATTTAAGAGTGATGGATTATGATGTAGCTTATTTTCTTGGTGCAGAATCGAATATGTTGGCACAGCCGCTTTTATTAGCAGGCTGTGATGAAGAATCCATGATGTTTGAAATCAAAGAAAGCTCGCTTTTAGAGTTTGATCAGATTCATGATTATGCAATTATCAGTGATCAAATACGCTACATAGATGGTACTCAAGTTCAAATTGGTGATCAAATACAGATTGTAAATCCTTATTTAAAATCTTCAAATGATTCTTCAGTTTTGTTAGAAGTAATCGGAATCGCAAAAACACAAAAGGATTATGTTGAAGAAGAGAGAGCATTCATTTGGGTGCCGAATGAAGCAATACTGAAGATAAGCGAAAAATGGAAGCAAAACACGTCACCTGATCTTATTCAATTAAGTCAGTTTTATATCCATCCCGGAATTATGAGTCCGATATATAAATGTGCAAGTGAACATGATTATGATCAAATTCAAGAGGCAGTAAAAGCTCAAATGGATAGGACATCTGTGAAATATGAAATCATTCGTTTAGACGATCACCTGATTACAAATAAAAATGAAGCATTCATTTATAAACAGAGATCAATTTTGTCACTGATGAGTGTAATATTCATAGTGGTTATTATTTTTGTGTTGAAGAAAATAAATGCGGCTAAAGAAATGAAAATCCAAAAGATGATCATGGAACAGCAAGAAGTGCATACTCAGAATATGATTGCGATGAATGAGCAAATTCATCGTCTTAAACACGATATGAAGCATTTCTTAGATCATTTAGATTATTTAATTGAAGAAAAAGATTATAAAAAACTCAAAAGCCTGTTACAGGTTTATCGAAAGGATATAGAATCAGTAGGTGAAATTGTTTATACAAACAATAAGACGATAAATGCTTTGCTTCATCATTATATGAATCGAGCGAAAAAAGAAAATGTTGATTTTGTTTATTCAGGTGTAGTTGATTTGAGTTTTGAGATGTCAGATCATAAACTGTATCTTCTGTTATCAAATGCGTTGGATAATGCTTTTCTTCACCAAAATGATCATAAAGTCGTAAAAATGAAGATTGAAAAGGTGAATCAGTATATCCGAATGAACATAATGAACCCGACAAAACTTCATTCATTTAACGAGTCAAAAATCAAGCAGAGCGAGGATCATGGTTTTGGTATTAAAAGCATGAAACAAATTGTACAGGAAGCAAACGGCAGAGTTTTATTTGATGCCCATGATCACTGGTTCTCTATTACGATTCTTATTCCATCCAAAGACGATAAAAAAATAACCGAATAAACCAATTTAATGAAATGAGAAATTAACTGTGATATAAAAAAAACAAGGAGGTAAAGTGTAAAAATAAAAACTGAATTTTTGCACAAAAAAAACAGTTGAGGTGCTCAACTTTATTGAAAGTCATTTTCTAGATATAGCTTATACAGCTATGCTGATTGAAGATACATCGTAGCCTTGGGCCTGAAGAAATGCTAGGGCTGACTCTGTAGTCATTTTGTTCTTTGAAGTTTTAGGTTTGTGAATTTCTTCTAAA
Source organism: uncultured Traorella sp. (assembly GCA_945919165.1). Classification (GTDB taxonomy): domain Bacteria; phylum Bacillota_I; class Bacilli_A; order Erysipelotrichales; family Erysipelotrichaceae; genus Traorella. Next base: position 1,636 of record CAMEIZ010000093.1, on the reverse strand, counting down.
TCGGAAGGATTGAATACTTCGCCGGTCAGAAGAATATGGTATGATGCGACCAACATCATACGAGCTATAGCGATAATAGCCTTCTTGTGACCTCTGCGTTTTTTGATGTTGTTGTATTTAATTTTATAGTATGGTTCGTTATTCGATTCATCAAGTGTTTGTGAGTTTAAAGCTTCATGCATGATTGCTTTGGCAGATTTATCAAAAGGATCAGTTAGAATAGAAGCTAAACCGATATTAGATATCGTCATGGCGTTCTGGTATCTAAGCCTTTCAGAAGAACGCATACCTATTAGTTTGATTCTGTACCTGGAGAGTTCTCTTAATTGTCTGATTTCTTTGGGCGGAATAAAAGAAGATTTGATAAGATCGTGTCTAAATAGGTCCGCGATCCATTTAGAATCTTTCTTATCAGTCTTCTTGCCTTTGATGGCTTTGGTGTATTTGGGATGAGCTACACAGACATTGATCTCATCTTCCAATACATTAAAAATAGGAATCCAATATTTGCCGGTGGATTCCATAGCTACATCAAAACAGTTATGATTCTTTAGCCAAGTCTTTAGTTCATAAAGACTGTAGTTTTGAGAGTTAAACTGTCTTTGTTGATACTCGGCAAAACCATCCTGATTGGTGGTAGCTATTGTTGCGACAATGATGTCTTTATGTACATCCATACCACAACATACAGGTCGAATTACTTTCACAAAAATAAAACCTCCTTCAAAGTTAAAGGAGAAAGTGACATTGACTGTCATCTAGCTATTATTAGTCAAATTGATTAAATCAATGCTAAGTGTCCAGGCTCTAAGTCCTACTTATTTGTGCTTGTATAGATGACGGCTACTTATAAACATACAGGATATTCAGTTAGACAACCAAATTGCCTACTCACCTTACCGTGCTCTGTAGTGTATCAAATCCTCCAACTTTATTATAGTTGAGAAAAGAGCGGAATTAAAGATGGAAGTCAATTTTGGTTACGTATTTGTGAAGGCGACAGAAAGGCGCATTAATGGTAAAAAATATGAAAAAAATATGTATTTTAGTATCAGCATTCTTGTTAATGGGTTGTGCAGGCAATATGGGAAAAGAAGAGGTTATGAATGAAAGTGCCAAAACTCAGGGAATAGCCGTTCAATTGAAAAATGATGAAAGTATCACAATACAAAATCATTTGAGCAAGCAGGAATTTGAAGAAGTTCAGCAGAAAATCGAAAAATTTGATTTAGGAGTCAGTAATTTTGATTATCGAGGTAAAGAACATTGTTTTCATCCAAGAGGAACCTTTGTGAAAAAAGACTGCACAATTGAAGTACAAAGTGATCCACACGATTATTTTGTTTATCATTTATATGTGTATCGCAGTAAAGATGAAGTTTATCATTATGTTTTAAATCCGGATAAAGCTGATGATTTACAGGATTTTTTTATAGAACAGGGATTTGAGAGAACAGATCTGTAAAGCGAATTACTTATTTCTTAAGTAATTATTAAATTTTTATAAAGATTATGAATTAATCTTTAATGAAAGAAAGTATATGATATAATGATGAAAACGGGGGATTCATTATGAGTATATTAGAAACAAAAAATTTATATTTTACTTATCCGGATGGAGATCAGCGTAAAATAA
>CAMEIZ010000092.1 GCA_945919165.1 uncultured Traorella sp. | reverse complement strand
TAGCACCTTCTCCAGCAATATCAGATACTTGTTTATACCATTTTGGAGATTCAAAATAGTGGACAAGATAATTTGAATTTACTGTTTCAGGATTGCACTTAAAACAAATATATAGCGTGGAAAGGCACCCAAAATCATATCGATCCAACCTTTTAATTGCACCCCATGGATAATCTTTAGAATAACTTTTATTATAAGCAAATTCACCATTTTTCAATAAATAATATCCACTCATATCTTTACTTGCAACCGTTTTATTAAAAAACGAAACTTGGTCAACCAACCCAAATTGTGCAGAAATTGTTAGAGGCAAGTTTGATACGTTATCTTTATTTTTTCGTGTAACTCTTTTACAAAAATCTCCTAGTTTATAAGTTGCATAAACTTCATCAGTAAATCTCAAATTAGGAACATTAGGGTTTTTATTTTCTTTATCCATAGCATTAATCCTCCAATAAACCTAATTCTTTTAGATAAACATCAATCTCTTTATCTAGTTCTGCACGTTTAGCTTCTAGATCTTTGATTTCTCTCATAACAGCATGAATATCAATTTCTTCCTCTTCTTCAAATGTATCAACATATCTTGGAATATTCAGATTAAAGTCATTCTCATTAATCTCATCAAGAGTTGCACAGTGAGCGTATTTTTCAACATCTTTACGAGCAAGATATGTATCCATAATCTTTTGAATATTAGCATCTGTTAATCTGTTTTGGTTCTTTCCAGACTCAAACTCTTTAGAAGCATCGATAAAGAAAATATCATCATGCGTTTTACATTTCTTGAAAACTAAAATACATGTAGGAATCGAAGTTCCAAAGAACAAATTAGCAGGTAAACCAATAACTGCATCTAGCCAGTTCTTTTCATCAATTAAGTATTGTCTGATTACACCTTCTGCTGCGCCTCTAAACAAAACACCGTGTGGAAGTACTACAGCCATCGTTCCTGCATCATCAAGTAAATATAACATATGCTGGATAAAAGCGTAGTCTGCCTTTGATTTAGGTGCCAATTTTCCATATGCACTAAATCTTTCATCATCCAAGAATTTTGGATCCGCTGACCATTTTGCACTATATGGTGGATTTGCTACCACTGCATCAAAACGCATTTTCATATGCTCTTCATTTGGATGCTCAAGTGTGTCATTGTTTTCAATATCAAAATGATTAAAAGGAATTCCATGTAGCAGCATATTCATTCTGGCAAGGTTGTAAGTTGTTGATACTTTTTCCTGGCCATAGAATGATACAACTTCAGTTTCTTTTGCAACACGCAATAGTAAAGAACCAGATCCGCAAGTTGGGTCGTAAACATTTTTAAGTTTGTTCTTACCAACAGTGACTAGTTTTGCTAGAAGTTTTGAAACTTGCTGTGGTGTATAGAATTCTCCAGCCTTTTTCCCAGCTGAAGCAGCAAACTGACCAATCAGGTATTCATATGCATCGCCCAAGACATCTATTTCGGCATCTTCGTATTTAAAATCTATATCGTCAATCTTCAGCATTACTTTAGCGATTAGTGCGCTTCGATCAGTTTCTGTTTTTCCTAACTTAGATGAGTTCAGATCCATATCATCAAACAGGTTCTCAAAATCTCTCTGTGAGCCCAAGCCTAAAGTTGATTCAGTTAATTCATTAATAGCTTTCGCAAGCATTGATATATCAAAACTGCTTTCGTTAATTTTTTCAATTAGAGTTGACCACAGATTTGATGGTTCTATTACATATCCAAGTCCTCCTTCTGAATCCACAAGGCTTTCAATAATATCATCCTTGTACTCCTGAGACTCCCATGCTTCTTTATAGGTAATATCATCATCTTCCAATTCAGCTGCTACAAAGCGTGCCAATTTGTCAGAAAGATATCTGTAAAATATTAACCCAAGAATATAGTTTTTGAATTCTGAGGCATCCATGCTTCCTCTTAAATCATTTGCAATTGCCCATAGTTGTGTATGAAGTTCTGCTTGCTGTTTTGCTTGAATTTCTTGTGTTTCCATTTTTTATCTCTCCTTATAATTCTCCAGTTTCTTATTTAACAATTTTTTCTTTAATTCAATTTCTTTTTTTGCTAATCTATCACGCTCTATAGAACACGAATACACTCTACCTATTATCCTTTGTATTTCAAAAGGAGGTATATCCAAAGATATGCTGCGAATTGTATCAAGCGTGATCATTTTTACATATGCAGTACCTTGCATAGAATTGGTAAGTCTGTTCTTGAATATTGTATTCTCATTAAACAGCCATGCCAAATAGTTTGGCTCTAATATCTCAGGTTTATTAATTCTTATGTGGCAAAAGTTTGACAACAGTAGTTTCCCTGCGCGCTCATTCGATATTACCATTGCATTTTGCGATGACAAGCCAATAACAACATCATTTTCTTCTACAAACAAGCATTTATCAACTTTTCCTGCTTCTATGGTTGAAATGATTTCTTCGAATTCATCATCTGTTTTACCGCATTCATAGCTCAATTCCTGCATGCTGATAGTTGGAATTTGAACACTTTTAACATACTTGTTTTTTGGCTTAACCCTTGTAAGAATAGTTCCCAAATTTATATCGGATATATCCGATAGTTTTACAATCACTTCTTCACCTCCAATCATTGCAACTTACATAAATATCATATTTCACTTAGTGACATTTGTCAATAAAAAATGCAATTTATATAAATTGCATTTTTTTACATATATCTTAATACGATATTCTTTATAAATTGAGTTATTAAACCGGTTATAATATTTTTTGCTCTTATACTTGAAGGATATGAGTTTGCTATCTTTTCTCTTTGTATTACTTCCTTGCTCAAACTGTTTTTTATGTCGTTTTTATCGACGAAGCCTCCAAACTCGTAATCACCTATTATCTTTTCCAACTTATTTGCAGGAATTTCGTACTTTTCGGACATATCTTGTATTTCTTTAAGGCGGCACTGTTCCATATACTTATTGTATTCGTCTTCAAAATCAGCATCAGGATCCATTTCTGTAGCGATGCTTTCAATAAATCCATGAATCAAATCTGACTTGAGATATAACTCTGGATCAGTTCCACCAGCAATAAGTTTCTCGATATCATCGAAAGTTTTTCTTCTCTTTTCCCTTGAAGGTTCCTGAACAGCATCTTTAATAAGCATCAAAATATAATGGACATTAATCTTGTCATTTCTCAATAATTCTATGTCAAAGCTAATATCTTTTAAAATGGAAGTTTCCGTAATAGCCTGCTGATGTTCACGATATATTTTCTTATATTTGCTTACGAAGTCTTCATAAGTCTGCTGACTCATGCCGACTTCTTCTTCAGTAAAAACAAACTGTTCAAACGTTTTCAGTTTTACCATCAAACGAATAAGCTCCCGGAACAGTAAAATAAACTTGTATTGTTCACTCTCATCACCACCATGCTCCGCATCTGTTGGAGTTAGAGTGTGTTTATATAATTCTTCAACAGCTTTTCTGAATTCATCTCTGTAGAATTCATAAGGCTTCATCAATACATCATCAGCATTATCGGTTAACGAGAATAATTTAACCGCGTTATCAACTGCTTTTTTGTTTGTTTGAAAACACACTATATTTCCATATGGTTTGTTCTGGGTTTCAATTCTATTCGTTCTAGAGAAGGCCTGAATCAGATCATGATGTTTCAAACGCTTGTCGACATATAGTGTATTAAGCCTTTTTGCATCAAAGCCGGTTAGAAACATATTAACTACAAGTAGAATATCAATTTCTGTATTCTTAACCTTTTTAGACACATCAGTAAAGTAAGCCTGAAATGTATTAGTGCTATATTTTTTGTCAAATACTCGATCATAATCAAGAATCATCCTATCTAGGGCATCCCTTGAATGTTCCGTTCCTAAAGAACCTTCCTCATTGGAATCGAAAGTAAATATACCAGCTATTTTTAAATTAGTATCTCTTTTCTTAAACTCATCATAATACTTGATTAACATCGGAATGCTTTTTACAGTGAATATAGCATTGTATTTCCTATTATTCGTTTTTGCATCATGAATTTTCAAAATATAATCAACTATATTAGAAATTCTTCTATCATCCATCAATGCTTCTTCTGTATCAATAGCCTCAACTTCTTCATCATTTTCAATATCAACTGTTGAACTAATGGTCCTTACATAGTCAACATTGAATCCCAGAACATTTCCATCAGCTATTGCAGTTTTAACTAAGTAATGATGAACTAACTTTCCGAATATATCGGCTGTTGTCCTTCCGTCTTGACTCGCATTCTCTGGAAATCTAGGCGTTCCAGTAAAGCCAAAATACTGAGCTCTTGGAAATTTGCTTTTGATTGCTTTGTGCATTTCGCCAAACTGTGAACGATGGCATTCATCAATGATAAATACCACTTTTTTGCCTACATATCTTCCAATAACATCACTGTACCGGTCATTTTTACAAGCATTAGCCATCTTTTGGATTGTTGTTAGAATTATCTTTTTAGATGAATCCTTCATTTGCTGGATTAACGTATCTGTACTGTCTGTCATATCGACTGTGTCTTTTTGAAAACGATTGAATTCTTCAATAGTTTGACTATCCAAATCTTTTCTATCTACCAAAAAAAAAACTTGAGCGACTTCTCTATTCGTACTTAATAATTGGCTAAGTTTAAACGAAGTCAAAGTTTTTCCCGATCCAGTAGTATGCCATACATAAGCATTATTATTGGTCTCATATGCACGCTTCATCAGTTCTTCGACTGCATAGTATTGATATGGACGCATTACCATTAGATTCTTTTGTGTATCATCTACAACCATATATCTTGAGATCATCTTGGATATATGGCATTTCGGAAGAAAGTCCAATGCAAAATCGTAAAGATTATCTATACGATTGTTGTTTTTATCAGTCCAGTAAAATGTATACTGGAAGTCCATTTCCTTATCACTATTCGCAAAATACTTTGTATCGATTCCATTACTTATAACAAAAATCTGTACAAACCGATACAAATCGTTCAATGAATGCTTTTTGTACCTGATAACTTGATTAAAAGCCTCTTTGAAATCTACCCCTCTTCGTTTTAATTCGATTTGAACTAAAGGTAATCCATTAATAAGAAGACTAACATCATATCTATTCTCATATTTCCCAATCATTGTAACCTGATGGGTTACCTGGAATTCATTTTTGCACCACTCATTGTTTTTGGTATTAAACAATTCAATATACTTTACGGTCCCATCATCCATGACAATGTCCTGTAGGCTTCGTAAGGTCTTAGAACTACCGTATACGCCTTTCCCCTGTATCTTTACTAGCAGTCTTTCAAACTCCTTGTCTGATAATTCGTGACCATTCAATCTTGATGAATTATGTTTATTAACTTGTTTTCTAAAATTTGCATGCAAATCATCAACGTTGCTTATTTCCACATATTCATAGCCATCACCAACCAATTGCTTTATCAAATTTGATTCCAAGGTTTTTTCACTTTCATATCCTAAAGAACCACTCATCTTTATCACTCCTTTGTTTCAAATTATTTACATTAAGGATTCTATTCTTTATCACGCATAAAGACATGTCTTAACCCTACTAAAAAAGCAAACTGTTATTACAATGAAATTGTCTTATTATAATTTTATTTATTCATCAAATATAAACTCTACAATATTATTGCTTATTTCTTCTGTTGCTTGAATAATATCTTTTTTCTTCCAATATGGTTTTGCTTCTTTTCCATATTTTTCAACTAGAATCTTTGCCATAGGATAATTGCTATCTACATATCCAGTCTTCTCTTCCAATTTAGTTGATACTTTTGTTCTGAACCACTCATTTCCTATAGAACGATTAATCTTCTGCTCGAGAAGTATTTTGTTCCCAAGCTTATTGACGACACTATAGAACTCATCTTCTGTCTCTATTTCAGCATCTTTACGTATCGTTTGAAGATTCGAACCACTATACGGCATTATGTGTTCAATATCATACGGTAAGTTTAAGTTGAACGGCATTTTTTTCTCTTTAGCCATGAGATACTCATTTAAATAAACAAGTATATGTTTATCATAATCCGTAATTAATAGTTTAATTTCATTCTTTTTCCAATTTGAATTGATGTGTGCGTTAAAATCGTTCGTAATCTCATCAAGCGAAACTTTTGAATCAACTAATTTAACCTGCTCTCCAAAAAGGAATGTCTTGAAATTTTTACTAGAGTATCCAGTATCTACCAGTTCAAGAATAGTAAATAATCTAAGAAAGCTTTCTAATAATGGATTAATCAGCTCTTCAGTAATTTCACTTTCATTGAATCTATAGAAATAGCTTGCCAAAAACAATTTTGTATTCTCATTAAATTTGAATAGCACTTGAGTTATAGGATATGAAGATATTCTTCTCCATATTTTTCCAAGATTAATCATTCCTTTGCATAGCTCTAGTGGAGCGTTCAATATCTCTTTGTTAATATCGGTGAAATATCTTCTTAAACCTGGCACAGTAACATCAATAGATCCAGAACTGTTTATTATTTCATGGTTTACTGCTCTTTGAAAATACATCTGTTGTGTTAAGATAGAATCGATGTCAGCAATTCCCATATCATCAAGTTCACTTACAATGGTCATTAATTCCTTCCATAACGAAGTAAATTCTACACCTGCATTGTTTTTCTCAGCAACAGCATATAATTTTGCAGAAATAATATCAGAATCATATAAAGGCATGCCATCTGAATTTAACGAATTAAACATAGTGATTGCTTGTTCAACTTTCCAACTTTTTATTTCTATTACTTCGCAATTTTCAATTATTGATTTAGCAATACGATTCACCATGGTATCTGATAATTCATTGCATTTACTATAAAAATATTTGAAATTTCTAAAATAATGAGTATATTTATTATCTTTTTGTTTTCTTGGCAGCTTTATTACACTATTTTCCGCTTCAGGGTAGTCTACTGATTTCAAAATTGTATTTAATTCGTTTTTAAACTGCTCATTTATTGAATAGTTCTCAATCAGATCTGCTTTTCCACATATGATTGAATCTTTTCTAATACTTGGATCATCTTCAATATCTTCGGCATCCACTTTGTAAAGAATACTCATGATTCTTCTTCTACGTTCTTTTAAAGCTCTACATAAACTTATAGAATCTTCATCATTTGCTGTGGTTAAAATCGCTAAATTAATCCGCATCAATAAAGCTTTTAAAAGTAGCAAAAAAGTAGTCGTTCTTTGTTGTCCGTCAATTAGACTGTATTTTGTATCGCTTTCTTGACAATTAACTATTATCGTGCCAAAAAAATAGCTGTCTTTATTATCACTTTCTGTATAGTCGATAATATCTT
>CAMEIZ010000091.1 GCA_945919165.1 uncultured Traorella sp. | reverse complement strand
TTGTCCCACCAAAGGATGATGAAGAAGTTATTGAAGGATTGGATATTGTTGCAGCACCTAAGAACAATGCTAGTGTTCAGGCTGGCGATTTGATTACTCTTAAGGCAGCAGAAGGTGTGGAAATTTATTATACGATGAGTCTGGATGGAACAACACCAGCTAATCCTGATGTTCATAATTCAGATCAAAAGTATACTAGTGCTATTCAAGTGGTCAATACACCTGAAAAAGATAAACCAATTATTATTCGTGCTGTTGCTTACAGAACAAGTGATGCAGCAATCGGAACAATCATTACGCTAACCTATAAAGCTCCAACAAAACTGGATGATTATTCACTTTATTTTGGACAATTGCATTCTCATACAAGTTTATCTGATGGTACGGGTACAGTTGTTCAGGCATTTGACCATGCTTCAAAAGTGAAAGATTTAGATTTCCTTGCAGTAACAGATCACTCAAACTGGTTTGAAGGTCAGAGTGGTACCCCTGCTGCAGGAACGACACATATGGGTGATGCTGACGCACAATCCGTAAATCCAAAATGGAAAGAAGGAAAGAATGCCGCTGCAGCTATTACTGAAAAAGAAAATGGAACATTTGTCGGCATTTATGGTTATGAGATGACATGGTCTGGTGGTTCTCCAGGACATATGAATACTTTCAATTCTTTAGGATTTGAAAACAGAAATGCAGCTCCATATAAGAAGGGTGATAATTATGAAGTTTTACAGGCTTATTTCAATACATTGAATGATAATCCTGAAACTATTTCTCAGTTTAATCATCCTGGAGATACATTTGGTGATTTTATGGACTTTGCATTGTATAGTCCAATTACAGATAATCAGGTTACTTTAGTTGAAGTTGGAAATGGTGAAGGACCAATTGGTTCAAGTGGATACTTCCCATCTTATAGCTATTATACACGTGCATTGGATAAAGGATGGCATGTTGCCCCAACGAACAATCAGGATAATCATAAGGGAAATTGGGGAGATTCCAATACAGCAAGAAGTGTTGTATTATCAGAAGGATTATCTGAAGAAGCAATCTATGATGCCTTGAAGAACTATCGTGTTTATGCTACAGAAGATCAGGATTTATCTATTCTGTATGCTTTAAATGGTCATGCCATGGGATCAATTTTGGACAATCAGGAAACAATCAATATTGTAGCAAAAATCTATGATCCTACTGATTCTCAGGGTAAAACAAAAGTTGAAGTTATCGTGAATGGTGGACAGGTATTAGCTGAACAGACATTTACAGGTAATGAAGCAACGATTGAATTCACAAATCTGGCTGCAAACTATTCTTATTATTATCTCCGTGTAACTCAGGCAGATAAGAATATTGCGGTAACGTCACCAGTATGGGTTGGTGAAATTGTGAATGCAGGTATTTCTTCAACGAAGAGTGATGTTGCTCTGCCAATTAAAGGTGATGAAATCAACATTACTTCAGAGTTATACAACAATTTAAGCAGTGAAATGGAAGTAACTTCTCTGACTTATACATTAGAAGGAGAAACAACTCCATTCCATGCAGCTGATTTAAGTAAAATCGGTTCAAATGGTATTATAGGAATCAGAAATTCAGTTTCATATACATTCCCATATGTTGTTAAGCAGGCAGGTGGTTTCAATATTAATGTTAAAATGGAAGCACTAATTGACGGCGAAGAATATGTATTTACAGATGTATTGAAGCTGTCTGTTTCAGATCCTTCTATTGCGACAAAAGTATTAATCGATGGTACTCATTATAATGACTATGTAAATGGTTATTATGCTGGTAATATGACCAATCTGATCAATATGGGAACAAGCGCAAATATTCAGGTAAAAGTGTTAGAGCCAGGTGAAAAACTGACAGCAGACACACTGAAAGATGTCACAATGTTTATCGTTTCAGCACCATTGAAATATACTTCTGATTATACTGGAGAAGCTGTACCAAGTGTATTTGAAGATGAATTTGTTCAGATCGTTGCCCAGTATGTTCAAAACGGCGGTACATTAATAGCCTGTGGTCTTGCTGATTATCAAGATTCAAATACTGGATTGCCATATACTTCATATGCTCAGGTAAATAAATTATTAACAGGTGTAGGAAGTACAATGAAAATCAATGATGATGAGCTGATTGACCAGGATGAAAATGGCGGACAGCCATATCGTCTTTACTTTGATGATTACAATACTGAAAGCACCGATCCAACTGTTATGAAATTATTAGCAGGAGTTAAAGAAAGCGGATTATTATATAGTTCTTATTCTGGATGCTCCGTAAATGTTGGAAATGGTATTCCATTGGTATTCGGACATGAAACAACTTATTCTATCAACTCTAAAGCTCCAAATCAGGGACATGACAAACCTGTTCAGTCATATTCAAACGCTTATGATGAAAATAAAGCAGTTGTGAAAAAAGGCGATGTCGTATCACTGGCTTATGAAGAAGTTAAGAGTGGACGTGTGCTTGTTGCCGGAACAGTCTTCTTATCCAATTTTGAAGTTGCTGCTGAAGATACAGTTTCTTATTCAAATGGTATCATTGCACAAAATCTCTTAGGTTTAGTTAAGAAGGAACCAGAGATTTCTACTATTCAAGAAGCTCGCAATGGTGAATTTGGAGATGTCTTTACAGTTATTGGCACAGTTGCTAATGGTACAGCTGAGAGTGGAAATGCATTCTTTAATACAATTTATATTCAGGATGATGAAGGTAATGGTATCAATGTATTCCCAATCGATGATGCTAATATCAGCCGCGGTATGCAGGTTATGATCACTGGTTCAATCAGCCAATATAATGGAGAAAAACAATTATCCGCCATTAATGTTAAAGTATTGGATGGTATGAAAGATGTGATCATCACCGATACAACAACTAAAGAAGCTAATAATTATGAAGCAAATTTTGGACGTCTTGTTCGTGTTAAAGGAAAAGTCAAAGAAGTACGTTATGCCAGCGGATTAGTTGACAATATTATCATGGAAGACGAAAGTGGTGAAAGCTGTCGTGTCTTCATTGATGGATATATTTTCTATTCTGATGTAAATTCTTTAGCTCTGGAAGGATTTGTCAAAGAAGGAGCAGTTATCGAAGCTGTAGGATTTGTATCACATGATGCAGAAGGCAATCGTTTGCGAGTGCGTGACCGTTCAGAAATCAAAGAAGTGAAGATGTATGACATTATAACTTCTATCGAGAATGGTACGATTCAGGGACCAGACCAGATTGAACAAGGAAAAGACTATGAAGCTATTCTTGTTCCAAACAAAGGTTATGAATGTCCAAAAGAGATCACAGTAAAAGTGAATGGTGAAATTCTTCCTAAAGAAAACTATCAATATGACAGTAAAACAGGAAAACTGTTCATTTCAGGTCAATATGTGACAGGTTCAATTGAAATTCTGGCTCAGTTTACAGCTGTAATAAGCGATAAAGAACCAGAAAAACCTGATACTCCAAATACAGGTGACGATTCACATGTGATGCTTTATGCAGGAGTACTGATTCTAAGTGCTGCAGTCTTGATTCTGATAGCTCTGAAAAGAAAAAAATCAGTAAAGTAAGTTAAAATCAATGTGTTAAAAAGGGATTAGAAAGCAAATCTAATTCCTTTTTTTTGTTGATAAATGAAATAGTTCATCTTTTGGTCATTTGACTGTTCATTTATCTAAAAGAAACATATACTAGGCATAGAGGTAGCTATGACAACAATTACATTATTTGGAAGTACTGGAGATTTATCTTATCGAAAACTGCTTCCTGCATTATATAACATGTATTCCAATTCGCAGACTGATTTTCAAATTATTGCTATTGGAAGAAAAGACTATACGACAAAAGATTATATTCAAACAATTCAAACAGGGATTCAAGAATATACTCGTCTTGCTTTTGATGAAGAGATTTTCAAGAAGTTTTCTAAACGAATCATCTATTATCAAATGGATTTAACCAATAAAAATTCTTATGTACAATTTAATGAATTCATTAAGCAACAAAACATTCAGGATCAGATTTTTTATCTGGCATTAAGTCCACAGTTTTTTCATCAAGTCATTGAAGGCTTAAAAATGTTGGATCATATTGAAAAAAATCGTGTTGTAATTGAAAAACCATTTGGTGAAAGCACAGAAGATATGAACCTCATTAATCAAAAACTCAAAGAAATCTTCGAGGATGATCATCTCTACTATATTGATCATTATCTGGGAAAAGAAATGGTGCAGAATATCAAAACAATACGTTTTAAAAACGCATTGTTTAAGAGTAATTGGAATCAAGATATGATAGAATCCATACAGATTTCTGCTTTAGAAAAAGACGGTATTTTAAATCGCGGAGCTTATTATGAAAAAAGCGGAGCTTTAAAAGACATGGTACAAAACCATATTTTTCAGATTGTAACAATTCTGACAATGGAAGAACAAAAGAATCAGCATGAAGCACAATTGGATATTCTTCATCATCTTCATGTCGAAAAAATGATTCTAGGTCAGTATAAAGGGTATAAACAGGAAAAAAATGTTTCCCCTGATTCAACAACTGAAACTTATGCTGAGCTTGAATGCAGGATTCAAAAAAAACCATGGGAGAATGTTCCCATATTTATTCGAACAGGTAAAAAACTAAATCGAAGAGAAATCTATGTGGTGATCAAATTTCGTTCATTTGACGGAAGTCCAAACAATCTTTTGGAAATTAAAATTCAGCCAACAGAAGGAGTTTATTTACAGTTTAATATTAAGAAGCCACAGGAAAAAAATGAAATTCAAACTGTTAAGATGGATTTTTGTCAAAGCTGCTTAGAGGTTAACCGAATCAATACACCACAAGCCTATGAGCGGTTATTAAAAGAAGTAATACGAAATAGTCATGAATATTTTTCTTCATTTGAAGAAATCTTAACCAGTTCACGTCTTATTGAAGAAATTGAAAAACCAGAACCATTTATTTATGAAAATCAAATAGAAAATTCACTGACTGACTGGATAGAAATCCCACATACACTTGACAAATAGATGAAATGATTTAAACTGAATAACGGTGATAAAATGAAAGCAGTTTTATTTGATTTCAATGGTACTCTATTTCAGGATACTCAATATCATATTGATACTTGGATTGATTATATTGAGGAAACCTTACACATTAAGTTTAGTGAAGAAGATTTTAAGAAAAGGATTTATGGAAGAGATAATAATGCAATAATTAGAGATATCTTTCATACAGATGATAATCAAGAAGTCTGGCGGATATCAGAAGAAAAAGAAGCACGTTATCGCTTACTTTGTATGACAAAACCCATTCATTTAGTGAAAGGAGCACAGACTCTTTTTGAAGATTTAAAAAAGAATCAGATTCCATTTACAATTGCAACTGGAGCAAATAAGAGTAATGTTGATTTTTATTTTCAAGTTTTTCATTTAGATAAGTGGTTTGATTATGATCAAGTTGTTTATGATGATGGTTATATGCCGGGAAAACCAGATCCAACTGTCTTTCTTCTAGCTGCTAAAAAACTGAATGTCAATATTTCGGATTGTCTTGTGATAGAAGATTCACCTGCGGGAGTAATAGCTGCTAAAAAAGCAAAGGCAGAAAAGATATATGTTTTATCCGATCAAAAAACATTTGATATTCCGGTAGATGGAATTTTTTCAGATTTTGATGAATTAAGAGGTAGTTTATGCTTGAAACAGAAAGATTGATTTTACGTCAGGGAAGGAATCAGGATTTCAAAGATGTCAAAAATTTTCGGAATAGTGATTTTGTTCGAAAATATAATATGCTGAAAATCGCAGATGAAAAAGAAATATGTGATGAACTTGCTCATTCTTTGGTTATGGTTGAAAAAGCAAGTCAGAAAGTAATCGGTGTTTTGGGAATCGAAAGAGATCATTTGCGATATGGGGTACGTTGTGCATGCCTGTCGTATTATATGGATGAAAAAAAGACTCAAAGAGGATATATGCATGAAGCTTTGAAAGCTTTGATCAGTGATCTTTTCACTCAGGGCTATGACGTAGTGAGTGCTCGTGTTTTTTTAGGAAATGATGCCTCCGTAAGAGTATTAAAACGATTAGGCTTTCAGGAGGAAGGCACTTTAAGACATGCCGTTTTGAATTTTGAAGGGATTGTCTTTGATGATCAGCTGTTTTCTATATTAAAAGAAGAATGGGAATATAAATAAAAATATCGGAAAAGGGTAACCTTTATCCGATATTTTTTTTGGGCTTTACCAGCTGCCGCCTCCGCCTCCTCCAAAGCCGCCTCCGGAGAAACCTCCCCCTCCTGATGAGAATCCTCCGCTGGAGCTAGATGGTGGCGTAACAGCACTTGAGAGTGTGCTGATGGAATGCATGGTATGATTGAAATGATTCATCCAGAGAATCGTTGAGAAGGTGCGATTATCATAAGATGAATACCAATCTGGTGATTTTACATTAATGGACTCAAATTTTTTCGACCAGACATCACTGATACCCAATACATAGGCAAATGGTAATATACTGTAAAAGTAAGATGGATTATCATGAACCAGCATTTCAAGACGATCTTTTTCCGCTGTTTGAATGAATTCCTTTAATCCTAATATTTGACCAAGCCAACGATTGCCTTGTTTGCTTCTTCTGCCGCTTGTAGCAATCATAAAAATCATCATGATGACATAAGCCAGAGCTAAAACCAAATAGATGGGTGTTTGGTATAAGAAGATAATTGAAAGACTAAAGGTAAGAAGATTGCAGCATATAGCTAAAGCACTCATACTAACCAGTTTAATTTTTGAATAAACATGTGCTTTTCTGGATAAGATAATCCAGAAAATTGCAGATGCACTGACAAGTGGCCAAATAATCAATAACGGAAGAATTGCCACGCTTGCCATTCCCACTTTTAAATAATAAGCACTAAAGCTCAATAAAGCCGGTGCCAGTCCAGTAAAAATAGATAACAGAATCTGAACTGTTAAAGATCCAGCACTGTAAATTCTATTTTGTTTTAAATGGAAATGATTAAAAATCTGTTCTTTAGCAGCCGCAATATTGTCACCAAAATGACGCATTTCAAGTTCATGAAGACTGACTTCATCTTTCTTCATGAATAAAGAATGAAAGAAAGATTTTTCAAAACCGGCAGCCTGATCGCTGATTTCCTTTGTTTTTGTCAGAATGGTATCATTTTTATCTTCATAAATACTCAAATAACCTTTGCTGGCAAAATCAATAATTAAAGATAAGACATCTTGATTGTCAACACTTCCATCTACAATATAACCAACAGAAGCTGATGACATTCCTTCAGGTGCACTAAATTCAACAGTAACGACACAGTCTTTCTTTTTTGAGAATTTCACATACAAGAAGATACTTATCAAAAGAATCACGGCACAAACTACTGACATGAT
>CAMEIZ010000090.1 GCA_945919165.1 uncultured Traorella sp. | reverse complement strand
ACAGGCTGAAATTAAAGGGGAAGTACTAAATCCGGGTGTATATGAAATTGACCAAGATGAAACACTTCACTCTTTTATTGAAAAAGCCGGAGGATTAAATGAAGATGCTGATTGCTCAAGCTGTGCATTTTTATCTAAAATTACACATATGAGTGTTGTTGTGATTCCTAAAAAGACACTAAATGAAAAGATATCACTGAATTCGGCTTCATTGGAACAACTTATGACGCTAAATGGAATAGGTCAGTCAAAAGCTGAAGCAATTATTGAATATCGAAAAAATGCTTCTTTTCAATCGATTGATGAAATTATGAATGTAAAGGGAATAGGAGAAAAAATCTTTGAAAAAAACAAAGATCGATTGGCTTTATGAATGATCCTTTAACTTTGTCATTATTTGTTTTCTTCTTTTTGTATGGTAGCTTTTGGATTAAACTGATCACTTTTATACTTTTCGTTTTTTATCAATACATGATAAAGCGATTTCATAAAAAAGAAATCTTCTTTCTTTTATTTGTTGTGATATTGTCCTTAAATCCCTTTGTAATACGTAATAACTGTATTCTTGAAACACATGAAAATTATGTAGTGGCATCTATTCATCATCGAAAAGTGTTAATTTATACAGATGAACTCTATTTTGAAAATGAACGTGTTGAAGGTAAGGGTGAATTAAAAAAGATAACATCTTTATCAAATTTTCATTTATTTGATTTTCAAAAAAAACTTGCGTTAAATCATGTTTATTACTATTATGATCAAAAAGATGTAACGATTCATAAAAAGAATTCTCTAATGCGAAAAATGTATGAATATATCATGCAATTTGATGAAACGATGACTCATTTTCTGAAAGAAGTATTCTATGGTTTTAGTGATCGAGATCTTATTTTGTCAAGCGGGCTTCATTATACTAGCCTAAATCAGTTATTTTTAAGTGGTTTATCGTTTCTAGTATGTAAAAAATATGCTTATGCTGGATCATCTTTATGTTTGATTTTGATTTCACGCTTATTTCCATTTCATTTTTCCATTCAAAGAATATTATTGGGAAATCTCTTGCATTTATTTGATAACTTATCATCTAAACAAAGAATGGGTTATCAGGCATTGATCTGTATGTTTCTTAATCCATCATGTGTTTTTAAACCGGCATTTATATTGCCTTATTTTTTAGGCTTGATTCATCAATTTCATTCTTCTAAATTCGCTTCTATGGCTTTTCTTGCTTTTTATCAGTTTTATCAATTTCATGATTGTATGCCTTTATATCTGTTTATTTTTCCACTGATTCGTAAAATTGATATGTTATCATTTGTTATGGGGTTCATGATAACGCTCTGTCCTTTGAAACAACTAGCCTTTCTTTTTGATTCTTTTTTTCATTTCTTTATGAATTTTGTTAATTCATTTCATTTCTATGGACATTTTTCTATTATTTTTACCATTATTTTTCTTTTCTTTTTTTGTTTTTCTTTTGAAAAAAAGAAATTGTTAAGAGGCAGTTTTCTTGTCTTATTACTAAATCCCTTTCAGTCTTATTTGAATCCATTTTATGAAGTTGTCATGATAAATGTTGGACAGGGAGATTGCTTTTTAATAAGAGCACCGTTTAATCAGAGCAATATTCTGATTGATTTGCCATTAAATCAAGAAAAACGTGTTGCTGACTATTTACATGCAATTGGGATAAATAAAATCGACTATTTGGTTTTTACTCATGCT
This sequence comes from uncultured Traorella sp., assembly GCA_945919165.1. GTDB lineage: Bacteria > Bacillota_I > Bacilli_A > Erysipelotrichales > Erysipelotrichaceae > Traorella. The sequence continues at coordinate 5,723 of CAMEIZ010000090.1, read as the reverse complement.
GATAGTGATCATAACGGTGGTAAAGAGGCTTTTTTAGATATATTTTCAGTAAATCAAATTATTGAAGATCAAAAAGATATTAAGTGGCAAAATCATGTTCTTTACAGTATCAATTCACTTGATCATCAAAATGAAAACGATAACTCACTGGTATTGTATGGACGTATTGGCAGTTTGAATTATTTGTTTATGGGGGATGCCTCGAAAACGGTTGAAAAAGAATTATTAATGAAATATGACATTACATGTGATGTTTTAAAGATTGGACACCATGGCAGCAGAACTTCAACTGATCCATTATTTATTCAAATGCTGCATCCTTCTATTGCCTTGATCAGTGTAAAAAAGAATAATCGCTATCATCATCCTGATGAATTGGTCATGCAGACATTAAAACAATATCAAATAAAGTCGTATCTTACTTCTGAAAATGGAGCAGTTTCGATAAAAAGTTTTCTGAATATGAATTTTATCACGACTTCTAAATCAGAATTTGGTATAATAATGGCGGAGTGAGCTATGAACTATTTATTTTATGGAAATGATTTTGGCAGAATTCAAAAAGAAATCAAAAAAATAACTGAAGAATTTCAAGAAGATTATGATCTTATTACTTTAGATATGCGGCAAATTAAAATGAGTGATGCTGTAATGGAATTAATGAGTATTCCTTTTTTTTCTCCACATAAAATCATTCATTTTAAAAACTGTGAATTTTTAACCAGCAATACCGATGAAGATACATCGCTTTTAGAAGCTTTTCTTCGTCAGCCAATCAAGGAAAATACACTCATTATGTCCGTTCAGCATGAAAAATGTGATGGACGTAAAAAAATTGTCAAACTGATTCAGAAAACCTGTAAGGTAAAGGCTTTGACAGATTTCAAGGATGTTGAGCTTCGTTCCTATATCTTAAATCAATTAAATGAATATCATCTTCAACTTTCATTGAATTGTCAAAATTTATTAATTCAGCGTTTGCCGAATGATTGTGCTTTAATTGATCTTCAATTAGAAAAGTTATCCTGCTATCCTGATCCAATTGATGAAGAAGTCATTTGTGCATTGATTCAAAAATCACTTGATGAGAATATTTTTGAACTAAGTGAATCAATTTTAAAAGGCAAGTTTGACAGAGCTTTTTCGGTTTATAAAGATATGCGGTTTTTAAATTATGATCCGATATATTTTTTAGCTGTTTTAGCTTCTCAGTTTCGCTTTTATTATCAGATCAAAGTAGGGAAAATGCAGTCTAAAAGTGAACAAACAATGGCAGCTGAATTAAAAGCCCATCCTTATCGTGTCAAATTAACCTGTGAATTAGTCAAAAATATTTCAGCAGATGAACTTTTAAAGCTGATTGACGCTTGTGCACGCTGTGATATCAAGATTAAAACAGGTAAAATGGAAAAATTTTTAGCATTTGAAATGTTTTTAATTGAATGTCAGGGGGAACGTTTATGAAATCGCTTAAGGAATTATACAAGATTGGTCCGGGGCCTTCCAGCAGTCATACATTAGGACCTAAAACAGCTTGCGAACGGTTTTTAAAGGAATATCCCGAAGCTGATTTAATCGAAATAACACTTTATGGTTCTTTGGCTTTGACAGGGAAGGGACATCTAACAGATATGATTTGTATGAAAACCTGTGCGCCAATAGAATGTCATGTACATTTCTCCAGTGAAACATGTGAAGTTCATCCAAATACTATGGATTTGATGGCATATAAGAATCAACAGTTTCTGGGAACCTGGAGAGTTTATTCAGTTGGCGGCGGTGCCATTCAGATTGATGGAGAAGAGGCCAAGGAAGCCGATGAGGTTTATGAACAGTCATCTTTTTTTGAAATCATGCAGTTCTGTCATCAGAATTCTATACCTTTAAGCGGATATGTGGATGCAGTTGAAGATATTGATGAGCACATGGAAAAAGTATTTGAAATGATGCTTGATACAATTGAAAGAGGTATTCATTCTATTGGAGTTTTGCCGGGAAAATTAAAATTAAAGCGTGTTGCAGCTTCTTTATATCAAAAAGCACTTAAAGAAAATAATCCAATAAAAAAAGAAAAACTAACACTCATGTCCTATGCTTATGCTGCCAGTGAAGAAAATGCAGCCGGAGGAGAAACTGTTACATCTCCGACAATGGGTTCAAGTGGTGTTATGCCTAGTTTAGTTCGTTATTATTATGTTGATAAAAAAAAGGATAAGAAGAAAATTCTGCAGGGATTAAAAATTGCTGGTATTATAGGCAATCTTTTTAAATATAATGCTACTATTTCAGGTGCACAGGGAGGCTGTCAGGCTGAAATTGGTGTTGCTTGTTCCATGGGATGTGCGTTTGTTGCTTTTATGGAAGATTTAGATGATGATTTGATTGCTTATGCAGCTGAAATTGGAATTGAACACTTTTTAGGCTTGACTTGTGATCCGGTAGGTGGTTATGTCATGATTCCTTGTATTGAACGAAATGCTGTGGCAACATTACGTGCTATTGATTCTGCTATGCTGGCAGATGAAGTCGGTCATTTAAAACAAAACCGGGTGAGCTTGGATATGATCATTCATACGATGAATTATACCGGAAAGAAAATTGCGGTAGAGCTCAAGGAAACTTCTTTGGGCGGTTTAGCCAGTGTAGTACCGATGGATGAGCATTAAAGTTTAAACAGATCGAGGTTGATCAGGTTTAAGCTTTTTTTATTTCGAATGATAATTGGATTTTTTAAACTGTAATACAAAACAAATTTGAATCAAGTGATAAAACATAACAAAAATATTAGTTAGATATATTAAATTGTTTGGTTGTTTTTAATGCTATCCATAGTTAACTAGACATGACATGGCTTATCCTTCAAACATCAAATAAATTTTCTGATGCTTATAATTGCAAAAAAAAACTATGTCGTGTGCATGACATAGTTTATTTATTGTTAAGCAATTTTATTGATAGCGTTGCTTAAACGTGATTTCTGTCTAGAAACAAAGTTTTTGTGGTGGATACCACTTGTGATAGCTTTGTCTAATCTAGAATTAGCTATGTTGTAAGCTTCCATTGCTGCTTCTTTATCATTTGCTTCAACAGCAACTAATACGTTTTTGATGGCTGTTTTAAGAGCACTTCTTTCAGCAACATTGCTTGCGTGTTTCTTGTTGTTTGTTAATACACGTTTTTTCTGTGATTTAATGTTTGGCATTGCGACACCTCCTAATATAAACATTCCCTCAGATTATAGCAAAATCAAAGTATAAATGCAAGAATCAATTCAAAAAAGCAAGCCATAATATTTATAAAGGAGTCTCTCATGACCAAAGTAAAACGAAGTGATTTGGCAGATGAATGGTTTAAAGTGTTTGAAAATGATATGAAATATCAGATGGGAGATTATGTTACTTTATCGTTTGAATCGATGGAAGATGCCAAGATACGTTCCTTAATCAGTACGAATTTAGTTGAGATTCTCGATAAAATGTGTGAAGATATCATACTTTCTAAGATATTGGTAGTGGGTTTAGGAAATGAAGATATGATTTCAGATTCTATTGGTCCTAAAACAGTTTCAGAAATTCTTGTATCAGCACATTTATTTGAACTTGAAAAGAAAGTACATCCCGGCTTAAACAATTGTGCAGCCATAGCACCAAAAGTTATGGGTCAAACCGGATTAGAATCCGCAAAAATCGTTCAGGCAATTGCTGACTTTTATAAACCCAGCTGTGTGATAGTCATTGATGCTTTAGCGAGTGACAGTTTTTCACGCATCAACCGTGCTGTTCAGATATCCAATATCGGAATCATACCGGGAAGTGGAGTAGGAAATCATCGTTTGGCAATTAATGAGAATACGTTGCATGTACCCGTTATCTCTATCGGTATTGCCACGGTTACAACCATTCGCTCGATTTTAAAAGAAATCAAAATTGATGAAGACTATGATCATAATGACTGTATCATTACTCCAAGAGATATGGATATGGAATGTCGAAGAATTGTATCAATTCTTTCATTTGCATTAAATTGCTTTATTCATCCGGCATATGAAGAGATGTGAGTTTCATATGCTGTAGTATGAAAACCTCATTGAAGATTTTTCTTAAATTCTGTTTATTAGCTTTTTTACTATTTATTACACCTTTGTCTTTAAGTATACAAGCTGCTTTTAGTCAGGTGAATTTCAATTTTTTTACACAGAATCAAAAAATCAATCCGATTGATATTTCAACTTTTAACGTAATGGATATGGTAAAAAAAGAAAATATACCTCCTCGTGAAGTGGATATTGATAAACAAGACGATGTCGAACCCATAGATCCAGTCATAGGACCATCAAAATCTATATATTTATACAGCACGCACCAAAAAGAAAACTATAAAGATAAAAATACTGTTTTGGAAGCAAGTCATCTTCTGGCAGAGTTTTTACGTCAAAAGGGATTTGAAGTCATTGTCGAAGAGAGAGATTTCACATCTGAATTAAATGCTTTGAATTTAAACTATAATCAATCTTATCGTATTTCTCGCAATGCTATTAATGATGCTATGGTAAAACATGGCGGATTTGATTTATTGATTGATTTTCATCGTGATTCAATTCCTCGTAATAGTGCTTTTATTGAAGCAAATGGGAAATCCTATGCAAAAATGATGATTGTTTTAGGAGGGTTGAGTGATCATTTCTTGGAAATTCAGAAAAAAGCTGTGACACTATTAGACAAAACGAATGCTCAGGTACATGGTATTATGAAGAATATTCTGGTAAGGGAAGCTTATTATAATCAGGATATTCATGAAAATATGCTTTTAATTGAAGTAGGCGGAGATGAAAGTATGTATGAGGAAGTTACAAACAGCGTCGAAATTCTCGCAAATGCGATTGATGAAATGATGAGGTGAACATGAAAAGATTTATTATCGATGGTATTTTGATTTTGCTGTTAGTTGCAATTGGATCTAATTTGATGGATAAAGAAGAAATTAATCTAGATGAAAAATTGGAAGAATTTGAAGGACAAATCAATAATAAGATACCTTATGATCCTTATGATTATGATCCTGTTTATGAACATCGTCAAAGCAAGGCAGTCGGATTAGCTGTAAAAAGCGGAGAAGTGATTGAAGGAATTGTTGGAACCGGTGTAGAAGTAATTGCTTCGATTTTTAATGCATTTGTGGAATAATTTCTTATTTTCAGGTATAATCGTTTCGAGGTGATTTTTTTGAAAAAGAGAATATTGTTTATGGGAACTCCAAAGTTTGCATGTGCTATCTTGCAATGTTTGATTGAACATGATTATCAAGTTGTAGGAGTTGTAACACAGCCGGATAAAAAAATTGGACGTAAACAGATTTTAACACCGACACCTGTTAAACAGCTAGCGTTAGAATATCAGCTGCCGGTTTTTCAACCTGAAAAAATCAAAGACTGGTGTGATGAATATAAAAAGTTAGATATTGACTGTATCATTACTTGTGCCTATGGACAACTTATTCCTGATGAGATTTTACAGGCTACAAAGATCAGAAATATTAATGTTCATGCTTCTTTGCTTCCTAAGTATCGCGGTGGTGCACCGATACATAAAGCTATTATTCAAGGGGAAACAAAAAGTGGTGTGTCAATTATGGAAATGGTTTCAAAAATGGATGCCGGTGATGTCTGCAATGTAAAGGAAGTTGAAATAGATGAAAATGACACAATGGGAAGTTTGCATGATAAA
>CAMEIZ010000089.1 GCA_945919165.1 uncultured Traorella sp. | reverse complement strand
AATAGCCGCTTCTCGAACACTTACAGGCATCGTTTTCAGACAGCTGACTTTCACCAGTTCATGGGCTGTTAATGAATCAGAAAGCGTTTTACACAAATTCTCACTGACACCATCCTTACCAATCTGAAACAAAGCCTTTTTGGTTTGAGCCATACTTCTCAATCTTCTTTTTTCTTTTCCGCTTAACATTAAATCATCGCCTTTCTAAAAGTCACATTTACTCTTTCATCACTGACTACATGAACCCTTTGAACACGTCCGTGGATACAGACAAATCCCAGTCCGCATATGACAATATCATGTCCGTCAATATTTCCCTGATACGTTGTTTTCTTCAATGAATCGGATAAGACAGGTACTAACTCCAATCCTCTGTGTTTTTCCCATAGATCATCGGCATTCTCACACTTACTGCGATGAATCATTAATTCGTTGGAAACATACACAGTTGCACTGACATGCTCACATCCCCATAAATCAATCCGGGCAATTCCTCCCAAAGATAAAGACTGATTCTTATTCAGCTGAAAAACACGTGGTTTTATTCTTTTAGAAGGAATCAATGTCTTTAAATCCTTTTCCTGACAATAAGTCAGTACACTTCCCACGGCACTTAAGCCCGGTGTATCATATATCTTAAAATCTTCTAACTCTATTTCAATCAGATCCAGAGTGGTTCCGGGATGAGCACTTGTCGTAATCACATGACTTTGAAGAAGGGCATTAAGCAACGTACTCTTACCGGCATTTGACATTCCCATCAGAACTACATCACGCCCTTTTCTCAGCATATGAATGGCTTCTAAAACATGATTCACACTTGGATTTTCTTCACTGGCAGCGTGATTTGCCAAATCAGAGGTAATGACCACACCCTTTAATAGAATTCCCTCTTCTTTGCATCGACTCATAATAAACTTTGAAAGCTTATCATATCCGCTGGTGATCGGTAAAAGATCACGCTTGGTGGCAATCAGCAAAATATCTTCATTCTTGCTCAAGGCATTGATTCTTGACAAAAGACCTGCTTCAAAATCAAATAAATCTACGACAAAACAAATTAAGGCATTCATCTGATTTATTTGATCGATTACTTTTTCAAAACCAATTCCTTCACGATAAGAGACCATCGGATCATTATAGTGAGTCAGTCTGAAACAACGCTGACAGACAATCCCGTCTTTTTTAGGTGTATATCCGATTTTCTTTGGATCATCACTTTGTAACATTGCTCCACATCCCTGACATTTTTTCATATTTTTTCTCCTCTTAAGATCCAGTTTTCAATCTTTCTGGACAATTTTGTATAAATAATATCACTTTTTGAAATAGGTTTTACATAGATATTTCTCATTTTCATTCTTTTTGCCCCAATAATATCCGTAAAAAGCTGATCTCCGATACAGACAACCTCTTCACGTTTTAAATCATAATCAGATAAAATCTTCTGATATGTATGTTTCATGGGTTTTAAAGCGAATTCATAGCTTGGACAATGAAGCTCAGCTGCCAGCTTTTTAATTCGTGAACCATGGTTATTGGATATTAAGATCAAAAGCATTTCCTTTTGAACATCATGAATCCATTTTTTTCTTGTTTCTGACAATTCATTTTCATCATGAGGGCATAATGTATTGTCAACATCACAAATAATCGCTTTTATCCCTTGTTTTTTCAGTGACCAAACATCAATTTCCAAAAGATTCTGTTTTATTTCATCCGGTAATATCATTTTTTTCATAAATTTATTATACTTGATTTTTCAACTAAAAAGTAGCATTCTCCATCTTATTTTCAACATAATAACGCAAATTGTCTGCCAATCCAGCCATCCATCTCATCAAATAACAGCATACAGACAAGAAAATTACCAACTCCATGCACCAAATCAAAAAACAAACCGCTTAACCAATAGGATAAGCCTGCCTGTAAAGACAACAGGGCATAAGGAAGCGAAAAGAAAAAGCCAAAACTTAATCCAAACAAAGCTGATAAAACAGCACAGCCATTTCTGGAATGAACCTTATTTTTAAGAAAATAAACAATCACTACAAAACCGCCCCATACAAGAAAATACATGATTGTCCATTCACCAAATCCATATAAAATCATTTCCACAAAACAAAAAATCACACTAATCATGAATGAAACATTGAAACGAAAATGACGCGCAAAAATCATCAACAAAAAACTCACACACTCAATATTTGGTAAAAAAGAGAGAACTTCTTTTGATGCAACTAAAATGGCACTCAGCAGTGCCACCAGTACCATTTCTTTAACCGATTTCATTGATAGCTATCTAACACAAATTCAAATACATCGCCATCTTCAATGACCAATACATCCGCTGCATCACAATACGTATTGGCAAGACACTGTTTATTGTTATCAGAGCGATATGTCCAGTATAAAGAAGAAGAAGGATCCTGCTGAACCAGTTCATCTTTTCCTAAAGCTGTAATATACATCCCATAGGCAGAATTCTCACTTTCCATTAAGATTTCATTTTTATCTTTGAGTTCATTCAGCAGTTCTGATAAGGTTGACGTTTGGGTTTGAACGATTTTTTCATAAAATACGTCATCTTTATTTTTCATCACAATCGTGATCTGTTTTGTATCTTGATTGCCTAAGGAATGCTGATACAAGCTATAGCCGGCAACAAGAACTATCAGCAAAGCTAATGAAAGAAGTATTCCTGTTTTCTTTTTCATTTTTTATTTTCCTTTCTTATTCAGTCTGACATTTTTTTGTACATTTTTAGGACGAATCAGACATTTCTTGGAATATCCGATTAAATCTGTACGTTTTGCTTTTACTAAAGCTTCGTAAACAAGATCATAGTTTTGAGGATTACGATATTGAATTAAAGCTCGCTGCATTGCTTTTTCATGCGGATTTTTTGGTACATAAATTTCTTTATTGTCTAAAGGATTGATTCCGGTATAATACATAGCCGTTGATAAGGTACCAGGTGTTGGATAGAAATCCTGAACCTGTTCAGGCTGATGGTGAATATCTCGTAAATATTCAGCAAGTTCAATCGCAGCATTTAAGTCACTGCCGGGATGTGAACTCATTAAATATGGAACTAAGTACTGATTTTTTCCGTATTCTTCATTGATTCGGTAATATTTTTCCACAAATTTCTTATATAAATCGCTTCGCGGTTTTCCCATCGTATCCAAAACCTGATCATTGATATGTTCCGGTGCTACTTTCAGCTGACCGGATATATGATGCTGGACAAGTTCTCTGAAAAAGGTCTCATCTTTATCATACATCAGATAATCATATCGAATACCGCTGCGGACAAAAACTTTTTTGACTTTTGGCAGTTCTCTTAGATCTTTCAATAGACTGACATAATCGGTATGATCAACTTTTAGATTTTTACAAGGCTTTGGCCACAGACATTGTTTATTGACACATACACCATGTGTTTCCTGTTTCTTACAGGCTTTTTCTCTGAAGTTGGCAGTAGGTCCGCCAACATCATGAATATAACCTTTAAAATCAGGATCTTCGGTGATTTTTTTTGCTTCTTCAATGAGGCTTTCATGAGAACGTGACTGGATGATTCTTCCCTGATGAAAAGTCAACGCACAAAAGTTACAGGCACCATAACAGCCTCGATTGGAAATCAAGGAAAATCTGACTTCTTCAATTACCGGTACCTTTTCCTTATAAGATGGATGATAATCCCGCATATAATCTAAGGCATAGGCATCATCAAATTCCTGTTGAGTTAAAGGGCGATTTGGACGATTTTGGACAATATAACAGTCTTCATAGGGTTCAACTAAGGTGTGAGCATTAAAATGATCCGTATTCATATATTGAATTTTAAAGCTTTCAGCATATTTTCTTTTTGAAGCTTTTACTTCTTCAAAGCTTGGCAAAAGAATTGGATCATAAGCAACAGATAAGTCTTTCGTCTTAAAAACCGTACCATCCAGATAGGTCAAATATTTGACATCAATACCGCTGTTTAATGCATCCGCTATTTCAATAATACTGTTTTCACCCATACCATACATTAACAGATCGGCGTTTGAATCCAATAAAATGGAGCGCCTAACGGAATCACTCCAATAATCATAATGGCTTAAACGACGTAAAGATGCTTCAATACCGCCAATCAAAATCACCGCATCTTTATAAGCTTCTCTGATCTTATTACAATAGACGATAACCGCCCGATCAGGGCGTTTTCCCATAACACCTCCAGGTGTATAGGCATCTTTTTTTCTTCTTTTCTTTGCCACCGTATAGTGATTGACCATGGAATCAATATTCCCGCTGGATACTAAAAAACCAAGTCTTGGTTTTCCAAAACGTTTAAAATCATCTATCTTTTTCCAATCCGGCTGAGATAAAAAACAAACCTTATAGCCATGACTTTCCAGTGTCCGGCAAATGATGGCAGCTCCAAAGCTTGGATGATCTACATAAGCATCTCCGCAGACATAAACAAAGTCAGGCTGCTCCCAGCCTCTTTGTCTCATTTCTTCATAAGTTATCGGTAAAAATTGTTTCATGTTATCACCGCTGTTATTATATCAGAAAAAAAAGAAAAAAGAAGGCAAAGCTTCATTCTTCATTTCCAATTGTTATCATGATACTGTCATGAACAAGATAACCTTCAAATAAATCATCTCCCTTAAAATCATCTTGATAATAAGCAACCTGCAATTCAAATTTACAATTCATATCCGTGTTGCCAATGACCACAAAATAAGCTTCATTTTCACTTCCGGCAGCACCTTTTCCGGCAATTTTTTGATCATTCATCGTGAAATAACTTCCCATATATCCATATGAAGCAATCTTTTGATTGCCGATATATTCCACAAATATCAGATAAGCCGGATGATAGGCATCATAAGGATCTTCACTTGTGAAAATGGTATAACGAATATCCTGTTTTTCTTTTATCTCTTTTTGATAGCCATGATTTTCATCTATCTGATAGTCAGCTAGATAACCTTTCATTTCTTGAGGCTGATAAACATCAAAATCATATCGACCATTAAAATAGTGTTCTCCAATTTCTGTACTGTTTTGAACAAGAAAAGCCTTTATCAGTGTCACAGCCAGTAATATTGTCATAACAGCTATCAGTAAACCAATTGATACCTTATACAGAGAAGGCATTTTACGATGAGGTTGGTTGTTCATTGCCTGATTGATATTTCTCTGATAAACGACAAAATAAACCAATAAAACAAGTAATGCTATAAACCCTAATATCAAAGCCATTCCAATGATACTGAATAAAACTGCCATAGTTTCCTCCCTAGATGTCTAATTCATCTTTAAAAATCTGATAATAACTTCGTGTTACATCCACACTTTTTTCATTCTGCATGAGAAGTGTAAAGCGCATAGAAAAGCGTGGTGTAATCTTTTTGATCTTATTTTTTGCGATAATGACTGAATTTGAAATTCTTAAAAAGCTAGATGGGTCCAGCATAGCATTCAGCTGATAAAGACGTTCAGTTGTATGATATACGCCTGTTTGAGTATGCACGTCTACCTCTTTTCCAAAGGCTTCAATGTAAAGTATCTCTTCAACTGGAATTTTACTTTTGCCATTTTTGTCTTTGACATTTAGATAGGAGATGAACGAATCTTTTTCTGTTAAGATGAAATCAGCATGATCATCGATTTCAATACCTAAAGCCTGTAATTCATTTTGAATTTGTTGAAAATGATTCTGACTGACACATAAACGTACCTTCATAATCATCCTCCTTTCTGATTTAAGAATATAGAAATTTATATCTGAATACAAGTGATTTGGAATAACTTGCATGTTTTCACTGACAGGTTGCATCAAAACAACAATAGCTGGTAGTTTTTGAGTTAAAAAAAGGCATCATGAATCTGATACCTTTTATACTTTATGATACGTGGAAAAGATATAATTTCCATACCCTCGTGATGAATTATTCACTAAAACATGGGTGAAGGCTCTCACCAGCTTGCCATTCTTCACAATGGGAGTGTCGCTTACAAGTGATTGTCATTAGAGATAACAGTTTTACCACTTAAAAGTTAGCATTATACTGTAACCAATACTTCCCCATTTGCGAACTTTGAAGATACCTTTAGAATATTCTTTTCTCTTTTTATCAACCTTGCTCTCGAATCCTTCTTGCACTAAAGCCTTAATAACCAGTGATACCAGGTATTCTGCATTCTTTTCGCTATTTATACCACTCCTATTCTCTATAAGTCCAATACTTCTTGGTTTTAGATCCAAAATATGCTATTTTAAGTTTATATAAGTATCTGAAAGTCAGAAAAATTAAAAGATTCTAACTAAGTCTCAAGGTAAAGAAAAAACTATTACCTATCATGCGGAGGTACAAAATGATTCTTGAAAATAAATTAAAGTTAACAAGTTCTGTTGATCTTGCCCGTGAGGAAGAGCGCATCAGTAAGAAAAAAGCTGCAGAGCTTTTTGAAAAAGATATTTTGGATAATCTTGCTGCTGGCAAGTTTTCCACCTTACAGGTAATCCATAAATATCTCTTTGAAGATATTTACGATTTTGCCGGTAAAATTCGTACAGTAAATCTTGCAAAGGGTAATTTTCGCTTTGCTTCTTTCTTGTATTTGCAAGCTGCTCTTGAGAACATAGACAAAATGCCGCAGTCAAACTTTGATGAGATTATAGAAAAGTATGTTGAGATGAATATCGCTCATCCGTTTAAAGAAAGTAACGGCAGAAGTACACGCATCTGGCTTGATCATCTATTAAAAACTGAAATTGGCAAAGTTGTAGACTGGAGCAAGGTTGATAAAGAGGACTATCTTCTTGCTATGGAGCGCAGTCCAATTAAAGATATTGAAATAAAACATCTTCTAAAAGAAGCGCTGACTGATGAAGTTAACAGTCGTGAAATCTATATGAAAGGTATTGATCACAGCTACTATTATGAGGATTATACAATCTTTAAGACGGAAGAGTTATAAAACAAGGTGTTTTACAAAAATTAAATTTGGATCATTTTTTTGTGTTAATAGCGGTTCACTAACAGAACCGTTTTTATTGACATAATCAGAACTTGCTAAATATAAATCCTAAAAGATGAACATGATGCTGTACGATTGCAACCAATCACTTACAATAAAACTGCCCTGATTCAGAGCAGTTTTATACTATTCTTCCAACTGTTTGATTTTACTCAATAATAAGTCTTTAAATATGTAAGTTCCTTCCTGCATCATCATTTCAACATCATAATGGTCTCCCTGATAAATGATGATGTCATCTACTGAAATAGTAAATCTGATAATACCATCATGTTCAATAACAAATTGTTTTTTTGGATAGTCAGATGCAATCATTTTCACAAATTTCTTTATTAAATCTTTTGTATTCAAAGTATGTATAAATGTCAACATAGAAATGTACATTTTTGATCATATAAGAATGTACATT
>CAMEIZ010000088.1 GCA_945919165.1 uncultured Traorella sp. | reverse complement strand
TGCAGCGATCTCCCGTTATGGAAATCGCACCGCGACTTCTTTCCAGACAGCCACTTGCCAAAACAACAGCTTTAGCCTGGATTTCAACAACCCCTTCCTGATCATTCACATAGGTAACACGCTTGTCCTGTGTTATAGAGGTTACGGTACTATCCAGTCTGACCTCAATATGATATTTTTTCATATCTTCTGCCAGCATTTCAGCGTATTCCGGACCACAGCATTCTTTCTTAAAAATATGTAAGCCAAATCCATTATGAATGCACTGATTTAAGATACCGCCCAAATAATGATCTCTTTCAATGATCAATATCTCTTTTACCCCATATTTGGCAGCACTGATCGCACAGCTCATCCCTGCACTGCCGCCGCCAATGATGACACAATCTACTTTTCTCATTGTGCACCTCCTTTATTTGAAGGAGTTAAAATACTGCTTCCTTTCGAATTATAATCAACTTCACTTGGAGAAATTCCCAATTCCTTTGCTAATATTTTCACCACAAGCGGTTCACAGAAACCACCCTGACATTTTCCCATACCCGGACGAACTCGTTTTTTAACCCCCATGACACTGGTTGCTCCGCATTTGCGTCGAATACAGTCAATAATCTCTCCTTCACTGACCTTTTCACAGCGACAGACAATTCTTCCATATTTTGGATTATGGGCAATATATTTTGCTTTTTCTTCATCACTGCATTCATCTAAAACAACATTTTTCACGCGGTGAGCAAAAAACATTCTCTTACCAAAAGTAAATTTCTTCAATACAAAATCTTCAACAACTTTTTCCGCAATTGCCGGTGCACTTGCCAAACCCGGAGATTCAATTCCGGCAACATTAATGAAATTTTCAATACTGCTTTCTTCAATAATAAAATCATGACGATCACAGACCGGACGAAGACCGGAAAAACTATGAATAATTTCACCATAAGGGACATTCTTAACAATTTTGGTAATATTCTCACGAACAAAATCCAGTCCACTCTGACTGGTTGATACGTCATCACGGTCATCCTGTTCCATCGCATTCGGTCCTAAAAGAATATTGCCATGAACCGTCGGTACAACCAGGACACCTTTTCCCTGTGCACCTGGTGTTGGATAAATGACTCGTTTCACATAGTTCTTACATTTTTTTGAAAGGACAAAATATTCGCCTTTTTTAGGTGTAATCACGAAATCCTTTTGATGCGTCACCATTTCATTAATCTTATCGGCATTGATTCCGGCACAGTTAATGACCATTTTAGCTTCATAAACACGATTTTGTGTCTGAATGACAAAATGATCATTGATTTTTTGAATATCCACTACTTCCTGATTCAGTTCACACTTACATTGATTGGCCATCGCTGTTTCCATCGCTGCAATTGCCACTTTCCATGGTGTCACAACACCGGTTTGAGCACAATATAAAGCTTTGATCACATCATCTGAAAGATTTTCTTCTTTTGCCAATGCTTCATCTTTATTCATCAGACGCGTTTTAATTCCTCTTTTCTGCGCCTGCTTATGAAGTCTTTCAAGAGTTTTAACCTGTTCTTCATTCACAGCAACCACAAGACTTCCAATCTGTTTAAAATCAACTTTTAATTCACGACAAAGACTTGGATATTTTCTGGCACCGCGAACATTCATTTCGGCTTTCAGCGTATAATCATCCGGATCATAGCCTGCATGAATAATCGCACTGTTTGCCATACTTGTTTTATTTGCAATGTCATTTTCCTTCTCCAAAAGTGTCACATTACAGTGATATTTGGAACAATTAAATGCAATTAAGGAACCAATAATTCCTCCCCCTATGATGACAATATCTTCCATACCGGATCTCCTTTACTTTTTTTATTATAAGAAAAAAAATAAGAAAATACAAGTAAACGCTTACACCTTTTTCAAAAAATGAGTCATTTTCAACTTATTTCAAAAATAAAAAAACTGTGAGAGAATCACAGTTACTAAAATATTGAAGCCATTATAACCAAAACAAAACAGATTCTTGACAGTTTAAAAGCCAAATAACAGCTGTCAATCACTTCACAGGCAGCACAATACTTATCTGCCATCGTTACTACCCAACCCTCCGGATAAAGCGGTTTATGCCATGTCAGCGGCCACATATGCTTCAGGATCGAATCTTCCATCATAGGTGTCAGATCCGTAATCATTTTCGCATTTTTGGCAGCGACTCTGGGATGCAAAGCCGGATGCCAGGATTCATGCTCATGTTTGAAATAATCATAAAAGAACAAATCATGCAGCAAAGCAGCCCGTGCTGCGTGAGAACTGTCCAAATGAAGCTTTTCACACCACAGATACGTATAGTAAGCAACATTGAGTGAATGCTGAAAACGATTGGTCATAAAATGCTGATTAAAATCCTTTAATTCATTTACATGATCATTTTCCAGCAAATCATCAATGATCGCTAAAAAATTAAGAATTCTTTGATCTTCATTCCAATCTAGTCTGGAATAAATAGCTTTCATGGCTGATTCACCTCGATTTTATCCGTTACAAACTTATCCGGTGTGATAACTTCACTGAAAGTATCATGCAGACGCACCCCGACACTTTCAAAAGTATAAGAAAGATTCCAGGTTACCTCTTCTTCAGGATAGTCCTTAAAATCTATAAAATAATATGCCGTAATTTCCAAATAGTCATCTTTTAACGGCTTGCTGACTCGATTTAAGTATTTTGCACCCCAATATTTTGAAAACGTTGTATTAACTAAAATCTTGGGAATTCCAACCGGTGTTTTCGCATTGTAATGATATTTAATCGAGAACAAATATCCTTTGCCGATATTATTGTCAATCAGCTGATGATTCATTTCAACATCAAATACATAATCAATGAAAACATTGATGGTTTTACTCACAACCATTCCATTGTCATAATAAAGACGAAGTTCAAAGTCATTGTTTCCTGTTGAAATACCATAAGCAGTTATGCTGATAAGTGTGTTTTTTTCATCATTCAGCTGATTCATCATCACTTTATCATGATAGATTTCCACATAATTCAGCTTATGTCGATATAGCTCATAATCCCAAGTAAATCTGATTTGATTCAATTCATCATCAAAGCTTCCCGTAAAAGAAATAATCTCGGGATCTTTCATACTGTCAGGATCAGGATTAAAAATGGAGGGAAGTTTCAAGTCTTCATCCCCACTTATCTTTTCATAAATCAGAATACCTGTAAGTGATGTAATCACAACAAGCAAGAAAACAAGACAGCCGGAAAAGATCTTGTTTCGTTTAATAAAATCAATCATTTCATCACCTGAAATTAATTATACAATGATTTCATGATGAATGCAAAGAAAACACATGATCAAGATGGCTGTCTTTTATCCGGTTTCATACCTTCACCTTTTGAAATTTCTTCTCTGTCCTGAGGACCTTGAGGTTTTTGAAATCCTTCATTAGGTTTCATACCATGTTGATTCATGGCATTGGATGTTGATATCGAGGATAGTGTCACTTCTATTTTATCTTCATTAATCTGAATCATATATGTCTGATTGATTTCAAAATCAGGAATAGAAAGATTGAGACTGCTAAAAGATTTAGATGAAGTAAAACCAGCCAGTTCATTTTGATATAAATCATAGATCGTGATGCTGCTGCCAGCCGGATAAACAGTATCAAGACAATACAAGATAGAAGGCTGTTGACTATCCTCATCAAAGCCCATTGCCATTTGAGAACTGCCGCAAGCTAATAATACCCCACCATTGATTTTGGCTGAATTAGAAGAATCGATCGTCCCATTCCCGCCATTTGTCGAACCATTTAAAATAATCGTAGCATCGTCAATGATAAGATCTCCATTAGAATCCAAAGCATCTCCCTGAGCATCCACCGTGATCATACCGCCATTGATTTCAATACGCACATCCTCTTTTTGATCAAAATCAGAAGTACTGGCTGGATCAGAGGCATTGATGCCATCATCACTAGAAACTATAAAAATCTCTCCACCATCCAAAATAACATTCTTTCCTTCTATGCCCTCATAACTCTGATTGATTTGAATGCTGCCATTTTGAATTTGAACATCCTCATCACTGTGAATCCCATCATCCTCACTGCTGATTACAAAATCG
Source organism: uncultured Traorella sp. (assembly GCA_945919165.1). GTDB lineage: Bacteria > Bacillota_I > Bacilli_A > Erysipelotrichales > Erysipelotrichaceae > Traorella. The sequence continues at coordinate 3,430 of CAMEIZ010000088.1, read as the reverse complement.
CCATTTTGAATCGTCAGATTTTTCGCTGCATGAAGCGCATCATCCTGACTGTTGATTTCATAACTGCCATCTAGAATGACCATTTGACCTTTTGATTTTATTGCTTTACTGCTTTCATCTTGATCATTCATACAAGTAATTTTCATAACAGCATCATCAATCTGAAGATAGTTTTCTGCCTGAAGACCATCTTGTTTGGATGAAATATCAAAATCACCATCATGAATATAAATATAACCGCGAGCGTTCTCAATATTATCCGACTGAATGGCATCTTCCCCACTCACCAGCACAAAGCTTCCATCATTGATTTTTACACAATCCTTTCCGCTAAGTGCTTGAAATGATGAAGTAATTTCATAAGTACCTGAACCAATGATCAAATCATCTTTTGAAACAATACCATGGGCATTGCTAATTATGGATAGTTTTCCTTCACCATTCAGACAAAGATCACTTTTTGAAAAAATAGCTCCGTCAATATCCTTATCTGTTATCAAACTTGTCAGTTCATTAACTGAATCCTTTGCCAACGTAATAAATACTTTATCAGCTTCAACAATATGGATCGCTGCACCGTTTTCATTCTGAATTGAAACATTGTCCAGAATCAGCTGAATTTTCGCATTTTCAGATGCCTGAATTGTAACAGAACCATTTTCCAGTGAACCTCTTAAAAGATAGATTCCTTCCTGTGAAATCGTAATACTTTCATGAAGATCAATGATTTCAGCTTGATTTTCATCATAACCGGCATCCAGATCACGATTTGAAAATGTCAGATCATAGTTGTTTTCTAAAGGTGTTTCCGTTTGGGCTGTCTTTTGACAACCCGTCATCATAAACAACAAACATACCAGTAAGAATATTTTCATTATAACTCATCCTTTCCTGCTTTTATTTTGCAGCAGCTGATTTCAAGATTACCATTACGAACTCTCAGTTCATCAATCATTTCTTTTTCAAGCTGAATCTGATTTAAAAAGATTTGATATTCACATTTATATAAGCTGCCCATGGCACTGGTTTTGACACTGATTAATTCATGACTTTTGGTGTATTTCAAAAAAATATCTTCAAAAACATCATTGTAATTCAAATGCTCCGGAATCGTAATCTTCAAAATACGTTCATTCTTTCTGACCTCAAATAACCCACTTGAAGAAATCAAAAAACCTGCCAGTAAAATCATAGCCGTAAACAAAACCGCTACACCCAGATATCCCATTCCGCACGCCAGTCCAATCGCCATCGTTAAAAAAACACACGATATATCTTTGGCTGTACCCGGAACAGAGCGAAAACGAACAAGTGAAAAAGCTCCCATTGTGGCAACTCCTGCCCCCAGATTTCCATTCACCAACATAATGACCACACATACCATAGCCGGTAGAAGCGTCAGCGTACAGGCAAAGCCTTTTGTATAAGAAGTCTTATACATATAATATAACGAAACAAAACCTCCCAGCACTAATGAAACCAATGTACAAAGCATAAAGCTTTTCCAGTCAATACTCGTTGAAGTATTGAAAAATATACTATTTAACATGACAATTCTCCTTTGCATATCCCAAACCATATTTTGAAAAAGATATCGGAAATACATTCATTTGATCCAATTCATTCGCTAACCAAAGCGGTATCGCATCTTTCAGTTTAATCTCCATAAGTACCTTTTTCTCATCTAAAAGCGGATTCCCATAAATACCCTTACATAAATCAAGATCATAATTACGTTCCAACAAATCATCATCAAAAGTAATTCTGAATGAGTGATCCTCATGTCCAACATACGACTGACGATGATAGGAAATCACCATGGCTGGCTCTAATTTTTCATAGATATCCAAAAAATAAGCAATTTCCTTTTCAATCTGATTATTGAGATTCAGTTTTTGATCATATGCATCCTTCAATACAACACTGCATCGTCGCTTATAGACAATACCCTGATATTTCTTTTTTAATTCAAAGAAAACCTCATCCTGAAGTGTCGGTATACAATAACTGCGAATTCTCAGTTTCTCCTTATATACCGGCTTTTCCAACGAAGAGCGAATCAAACGATGATCTTTCGTATCATAATACAGATTTAAAATCATGGAATCATGATAGTTATCCTCTTTCATTGTACTTTTCATCACATTTTTCAATCTTTCCGCCTGATCTTTACTCATCAGATATTTCTTTTCAACTCTTTCAAACACTTCTAACATCTCATCACCGATTTCATTATACTCAAATCAATTAAAAACAAGTTGAAGCCAAACATAAATCAACTTAAAAAAAAGGATCTGAGATCCTTATAATAATGTATTCTTTGGCTTTGTTTTCATCAATAAATGAATCGGCAATGTCGAAGCAACAAGTAAAATCAAACTACTGATGCCATAAATCATCAAAATCGTTTCAAAGGACAATCTGACCTGATAAGTATCCAAAACCATTGTACTTTCCATATTATCAGGCAAGATGGAATCCAATTTATCCAGCTTCGTATCAATCACTTCCTGTTGTTTTTGTATCTGTGATGATAAGATATCTTTCGATATTCTGCCTCCCAGCTGAAAACCGCTGTAAAGTGAAAGCGTAATAGCAAGTATTCCAACCAGATAAACTTCTAAAAAAATCTGACACAATATTTTCCATCTGATTTCACCCAATGCAAGATAAATGCCAATCTCATGTTTTCGATCTTTCAAAAATAAGGTAACAATCAGATATAAGATAAAGATAGCAATCACAGTCGAAACCACAACCACAATATTGGCAATGTTACTCAAACTTTCAAGAGGACCGGCTACAGCTTCATAAGAATCTGCCGATGAAAAGACTTCAACCTCACTAACACCTCTTTTTTTATACTCCATCAATAGCTCTTTTGCCGCTTCATATACGGCTTCAGGATCATTTAATTTCATAGTAATGGATTGAAGACTTGGATAATAATGATCTGAGCTGTAACTGAGTTGATTTTCATCCACAATTTTTTCTATTCTTTCATAAGTTTGAAGTAAGGCATTCACCGGCACATAAATCGCATCTTCATAGTGATAGATGAATACACCAAAAACATTATTTGATTGAAGTTTATTTTTCTTATGAAATCCAATAATTTCATATTCCTGCGTATCCTCAGAAAACACTTTTCCACCATAGTAATCTTCATAAATAATCGTCGAAACGGAAACTTTATCCCCGACTTTCAGATTTGACAGTTTTTTTGTGATTTCACTTCCGCCGGAATCATTCGAAACTGAAAAATCGTCTACATGCTGATAATCTTCATTCAACAAAATGACATGAGCACCGGTATCAATTTCCTCCTGTGTAAATGTTCTGCCCTCAGTTAACACGATGTTCTGATCCAGCAAATCAACAAAGTGCGCCTGATTCACACCAATCAAAGCATGATTTTCCCTAAGATCAG
>CAMEIZ010000087.1 GCA_945919165.1 uncultured Traorella sp. | reverse complement strand
TCAAGATGACTTGGCATACTTTCATTAAAACTGCTGTAGTACACATTTCCCAAAAATCCTGAATATAAAACTAAAAGTATCAAAGGTGTAGCCAATGAAGTAAAAAACATTCCTTTATCTTTAAAAAACAATTTTATATTTCTTTTCACAAGCGAGAATAAAACATTCATTCTTCCCGACCTCCTGTCAGATTTTTACCTGTAACCGCCAAAAAGACATCATCCATTTTTCCTTTTACAATTTCATAATCTGTAAATACTTCCGGATAGCGCAGAATCAAATCTGTTGCTTCTTTTGTATTTGATACGGATACGGTAATACAATCCTTTTGTTTTTGATAAGGCATGTTAAGTTTTTCTATTTGTGAAGTATCAGTATGATAGAAAGTTATAAAATCTCCACTATAGCGATTTTTTAATTCTAAGGGTGTTCCTTTTGCTGCTATTGAACCATTATCTAAGATCACAACATAATCTGCATCAGATGCTTCTTCCATATAATGTGTTGTCAGAAATACTGTTAAATTCTCTTCGTTTCTTAATTGTCTTACAATCTCCCAGAGCATTTTTCTTGTTTGAGGATCTAAACCTGTTGTAGGCTCATCAAGTATTAGTATTTTGGGATGATGTAAAAGAGCACGAGCAATATCAATTCTTCTTCGCTGTCCTCCAGATAATTTACCAACAGGTCTTTTCAATAAATCCTCAAATTTAAATAGTTGTGAAAGCTCCTGTAAACGATTTTTAAAAGCTTCACCCGTAATTCCATATAAAGCGGCTCTGCTTTCCAGATTTTCATAAACATTTAATGCTTGATCTAATACCGAGGTCTGAAAAACAACCCCAATTTCTTTTTTTATTGCGTTAGCATCCTGATCTAAATCTTTTCCATCTATGACAATTTTGCCACTATCTTTTCTCAGCTGAGCACACATAATCGAAATAGTTGTGCTTTTCCCAGCTCCGTTAACTCCTAAAAAGGCAAACAATTCACCCTCTTTTACACTAAAACTTAAATCCTGTACGGCCTTCACATCTGAATAACTTTTAAACAGATGTGAAATTTCGATCATCTTGTCCATTCTTTTCTCCTTTATCAAGTTTACTCAGCCTAAAAGTAAGACGCAGAACCTTCGCAATTCATAGTTAAGGCTCTGCGTCTATCTTTTTAGCATATGCTGAATATAATATTATTATATGACAGCATTTCAAGTTGTCAATTTCTTTTTGATTAAGCTGTCCGGTTTTTCATATTTGGATTGATAAGTGAATTTAACGGTGTGGTGTTATCGTAAGCTATTTCACCTTCTACTATTGTTCGTACAACATTCCATTCATCATCTAAAATTAACAGATCTGCGTCTTTTCCAACTTTAATACTTCCTTTATGATCATCAATATGAAAATAAGAAGCCGGTTGTAAAGAAGCCATACGTATTACTTTCTGTATTGGTAAATGATGTTTGAATATTAAATTTTTCATATCATACAATACATATTTACCACTGCCGCTGATTGTTTGATCATCTAATATTATATTTCCTTCTTCGGTAACAATTCTTTCTTTACCTCTGGCAAAATATCTTCCCTTTGGCATACATGCCAATTCTGATGAATCAGAAACTAAGATAAAGTGATCCAAATCTTTTACTCTAAAAAACAAATCCAATACTTCTGGGGCTATATGTACATGATCACAGATAATTTCGAGGAAAATATTATCATCTAACAAACAAGCTGTAATAGAGCCACCATTTCTTTGATGAATAGGCCGCATTGCATTACCAAAATGTGAAATTGAAGTAGCTCCCATTTTAAAACCCTTTTTCATTTCTTCATAATCAGCATCAGTATGTCCTGCTGCTATTCGAATTTTCTGCTGCAGTAAATATTTCATCACTTCTTCAATACCTTCAAGATCAGTGGATACTGAGATATATTTCAGGCAGCCCTTAGCTGCTTCTACCATCTTTTCGGCATACTCTACACTAGGTTTTGGCCATTTGAATCCTTTAGATGCACCCATATATTTTGGATGACGAAATGGTCCTTCTGCCTGTATTCCTAAAATCTTTGCTCCTTCTATCTTATTGCTTAATATCACATCCGCTACTGCTGACATGGTATCAAGTTCCTGAGTTGTTGCAAAGACACCTGTAACTCCTGTAGCAGCTATTGCCCTGGTATACCCATATATTTCATCAGAATCAACACTGGTAGCAGAGTATCCCATACAGCCATGAGAATGGATATCGATGATTCCTGGAATAACAATAGCGTCAGAAAAGTCATTCAACTTCATCTCTTCATTCAAATCTTTCCTGATTTCACTGATTTTTCCATCTTCCAGAATCACATAAGCGTTCTCAATTACTTCGTTTTCTTCATAGATTTTTTTAAAATAGTATGCTTCTTTCATCATTTCACCAACTTTCTCTTATAAGAAAAGGCTGTCTAACAGCCTTTTTATTAATAACACGCAACGCTTCCATCTGTTCTTGATTCGCAAGCTCCAACATAGATGCCATTATCAAGGCGCAGTATCATTTCTGCTCTTCCAAATGAGAAACAATTATCGGAAACAGTAATCTCATGTCCTCTTGCTCTAAGCTTTTCAATGATTTCTTTCGGGAATTCAGGCTCAACATCAAAATGCATACCTTCCTTCCATTGCCATCTAGAAGCATCCAGACACATCTGTGGATTAAGATTGAAATCTAACAGATTCATCATCACCTGCAAATGACCCTGTGGCTGCATATATCCACCCATGACACCAAATGGGCCAACAGCATGATGATCTTTTGTAAGGAAGCCTGGTATAATGGTATGATAGCTCTTTTTATGAGGTTTCAGCACATTAATACTATTCTCATCTAATGAAAAATCATAACCGCGGTTTTGTAGTGAAATACCTGTTCCTTCAACAACAATACCACTTCCGAAATCCATATAATTACTTTGAATATAAGAAATCATATTTCCTTCATCATCAGCAGCACATAAATAAACCGTTCCACTTTTTGGTGGTTCTACATGTTTTGGCTGATGAGCATTGTTTTTAATTTCTTCAGCACGCTGTTTACCATATTCATCACTTAAATAATAATGATAATCAACTTTCATTTCTTTTGGATCACTGACAGTTGCCAGTGCATCTTCAAAAGCAATTTTAATCGCTTCAAATTGTTTATGATAGGTTTCAACATTATCTTTTTCTTTAAAATCAAAGTTTTTTAAAATATTTAAAGCAATTAATGCTACAATACCCTGTCCATTTGGAGGTATTTCCCATACATCATAACCTTTATAATTTACGCTGATCGGATCTACCCATTCCACTTCATAATCTTCCAAATCTTCCTTACGGATAAAGCCTCCATCACGTTTACTCTGGGCATCTATTTTATCCGCTAACTCACCTTTATAAAAGGCATCAGCATTTGTTTTTCCAATCAGTCGCAGAGTGTTGGCATGATCTTTAAATTTAACAATATCACCGAACTGATATGGTTCACCGTTTTTTGTGAAAACACGATACCATTCATCAAAGCAATGATCATTTCCAAAATCGAGCGGATCTTTTTTGACATACTTATTCCACAAAAAAGAAACAGGTGCTGATACTGGAAATCCTTCTTCTGCATAAGTTATTGCTGGTTTTAATACTTCTTCCAGGCTTAGCTTTCCAAATCTTTTGTTTAATTCTGCCCATGCTTTCGGCTGACCAGGTACCGTAACAGGGATCCATCCACGCTTTGGTATTTTTTCATAACCCTGTTCTTTTAGTTTTTCGATTGAAATACCTTTTGGAGAATATCCGGAAGCATTTAGACCATATAGTTTATCTTTCATCCATACAATGGCAAAGGCATCTCCGCCTATGCCATTGCTGACAGGTTCAACTACGCAAAGAACGGCAGCAGTTGCGATAGCCGCATCTACTGCGTTCCCTCCTTTTTTTAAGATTTCTAATCCTGCAGAAGATGCTAATGCGCTGCTGCTGCATACCATACCATGTGTTGCCGTAACACTATAACGGCTTTTTTGATAAGGTTGTTTTAATGCATCAAAATTCATACTACATCTCCTGTTCTCAAAACTAATATTTTGCTAAAACATCATTTAGATTGCATGTAGCTGCATCTGGAAGAGCCTGTGCTGTTAAGCTTACCCCTTTTGCACATAGCTCTTTCCAAATTGCTATATCTTCTTTAGTCGAAAATACATGATTAAACAATTGCTCTGTTGCATTTTTAGGACGTACATTTCCAACATTGACATTCTTTATATCAACACCCTTGTTCATTAGTTCAACAAGTGTTTTCGGTCCTTTTACTAAAAGCATTGCTTTTTTGTTTTTATATGCATCTGAAGTCAGTTTAGCTGCTGCTTCTTCAACACTTAGAAAAATAGGAGTAACTCCGGGAGGAGTGGCCATTTTCATAAGCTGACATTGCATTTTATTCTTCAATATTTCGTCATCTACAGCAACAACTGTATTGATTCCTTTTGATCTTGTCCATCCAAGAACAACTTGCCCATGAATCAAACGATCATCAATTCTGATTAATTCGATACCCATAATTTCCTCCTAAGTTACCACTCGTTCTTACATAATTCCAAAGAATCCAAGGATAAATCCGACAACGATGATTGCCACCATTACCCAAGTTGTACTCTTTCCTTTTCTTAATAATCCATAGACTGCTAATACACATACCAATGGAAGCAGTTTTGGAAGAATCTTATCCAGTGTGGCCTGAAGCTCAATTGCTGCATCTCCAACTGTATAAACCAGTTTTGTCTTAACATTCAACCAAGTTGCTGACAGACCTCCAACAACCAATAAACCTAAAATAGTTGCAGCTTCCATCCAAACTTTTATCTGCAGGCTTTCCATTTTATCCATAAACTGGTCAGCAAAATTATATCCGAAGTTTACACCATAATACTGCATACCAAAGTGAATAACATTCAAAATGACAACAAATAACAGCGGTGCAATTCCGTTACCAGTTAAAGCAAGTGATGCACAGATACCGGCAACGATAGGACGAAGCGTACCCCAAAGCAAGGAATCACCAATTCCGGCTAATGGTCCCATCAAAGCACCTTTAACAGCCTGAATGTTTTCTTCTGAAATTTCTTCTCCATTGGCCATTTTTTCTTCCATTGATGCAACAATACCGAAAATTGGTCCTGCTGTCCATGGATGAGAGTTGAAATAACCAAGATGACGCTTATAGCCGGCAATACGATCTTCTTCTTTATCATATAATTTGTTGATAACAGGAATCATTGCCCATTCAAAGCCCATCGCTTGCATACGTTCAAAGTTGAATGCTGACTGAACAGCGTTAGAACGCAGGAAAAGCTGATTGATATCTTTCTTAGTTAATGTTTTTCTTTCTGTCATATTAAGCATCTCCTTCCGCTCTGTTCATCTTATTGAAAGCATAAACGCATACATAGGCAATATCTAAGAAGGCAATACCCATAACACCAAATGATGGAATGTAAGCAGCCAGAGCAAATCCGATAAAGAAGTAACCCATGAAATCTTTTGTACTCAAATTATTCAACAGTAATCCAAAACCTAAAGCTGGTAGAAGTGCTCCAACAGCGCTGATTCCAGACATAATGTTTGCAGGTATATTATTCATCAAATTAGTGACAAAATCAGCACCAAAATATAATCCTAAGAATGTTGGTACAAAATAAGCTAAGAAATGGAAACCATTTCCTAAGTGAACCATCATAGAAATTCCTTTGTAGTCCCCTTTATCTGCATAATTGTCAGCAGCATGAACGAAGAATGCACAAGCAGCTTTTGCGAATGTTTCAAATGTTGATGCAACAACAGCAACTGGTAACGCAACCACCATGGCGCCTTCCAAGCCAGTTCCGCTTGTAATTGCTACAGTTGTTCCCAATGCACTTGCAATGGCAACGTTTGAAGGTACAGAACCACCGATAGCCTGAGCTCCCATAAATACTAATTCTAAAGAAGCACCAACCTGTAATCCCATACTAAAGTTATTTAATAATAAACCAATGATTGGACCCAGAACTAACGGTCTTTCCAGCTGGCAATCACCTAATGCACGACGCTGGAGATAAGCTAACCCTGTAATCACACTAATAAGTAAAGCAGTTGTTATATTCATATTTACCTCCTGTTTTTTTATATCGCAAAGAATCGCAAATTATGCGCTATCCTCCTCTCTTATGATTTGCCGATCCATTGTAATTTCATTATATTCTTCTTTTTTTAATTTGTCCATACATTTAAAACTATATTTGTATATTTATTCACAAATTTGATTAAAATATTCGTACATTTGGTTTTATTGAAAATCTTTTAAATTATTTATATTAATAATTACCAAAATAGGTTAAAATATAGATAGTAAGATACAAACATATAAGAAAGGAGGATTTATGCAAAATAAAAAATCTTCAAAAAAACAGATCATCGAAAATTATCTTCTTTCAGAAATTGGCAAAGGAACTTTTAAAATTGGCGACAAAATACCTTCAGAACTTGAACTCACTGAAAAATTTCATTTTGGCAGACAAACCATTCACTCTGCTCTTGCTGATCTAGCCTTAATGGGAATTATTGAACGAACTCCAGGAAAAGGTTCCTTTGTTTCCAGTCATCCTGTCAATCGAAACATTCAAAAAAAGAAAAGCTTTACTGAAGACATGAACAGTATTGGTATGGTTGCTGGAAGTAAGCTTTTGGAATATAAAATCGTATTGGGTAAAGATGTTCCTGAGGTTGCCAGAGAATTGCAGGTAGAACACAATGAATCTATTTATCTGGTAGTGCGTTTGAGAACCGGAAATAATACACCGATTGCACTTCAATACACTTATATTCCCGTGAAATTTATTGAACATTTTGATTTAAGCGCTTTAGATAAATCCCTGGATGTATATATCCAGCAAATCGGTTATGAAATATCCGGATTTATTACCCGTCTTAGAGCCGTTGAAGGAACAGAAGAACAAAGGAAAATACTTGAAACACCTACAAAAGCTCTTCTTAACAGTATCTCTGTGCGCTATATCGATATGAATCGGCCACTTCAGTATACATCATCCTTCTATCGTTCAGATCTTTATGAATATACATTCTCATCTTTTAACTAAAAATGCCGGTTCCCCGGCATTTAAAATTTAAACAGAATTCCTACTATAGCCGCAGTTACAATAAAAGCAATCGGATGCAGCTTCGGATATTTCTTATTAACACCTAATAAAACAACTAGCAAAGCAATACATTTCCAGTCAAAATATTCAAGAAAACTTTTTGCTGTATCTAAATTCAATAGTGTTGATACAAACAAGCTCAAGCATGCAGCAGCAATAAAAGCGACAACTGCCGGTTTCAGTCCGGCAAAAATCATTTTGACGATTTTCGCATCTTTAAATTTTTCGAAATAATTCGCAATAATACAAATTATGATAATGCTGGGGGCTACAAGTGATAAGGTTGAAATAAGTGAACCAATAATTCCATGTACTGTAAAACCAACATAGGTTGCCATATTTATTCCTATTGGGCCTGGAGTTGATTCTGAGACGGCAATCATAGTAGATAAGGATTCAATCGTAAACCATCCATATTTCTCTGCCATTTCAGTTAAAAATTGTATTGTTGCCAAACTTTTTTGTTAAATTTTTAATGTCAATCATTACTTCTTCGCTCATAATTACTCTCCAGTCATTAAATATTTATGACATTATTATACTGGTATTC
>CAMEIZ010000086.1 GCA_945919165.1 uncultured Traorella sp. | reverse complement strand
ATCTTCATCTGGACGTACACTACCATCTACACAACCCAAATCAAAGATACAGGAAGAGCAAACAATCGGAACTAAAGATTTACCAACTTTTAATCCAATCTTATGCTCCTCTAAATATTTCATAACACCGCCTGCTGCTGAAAGGCCATAAGCACTGCCTCCGCTTAATACCAATGCATGAATGCCGTCATTGCTTGCTGTCGGCTTTAACAGATCGGTTTCTCTTGATGCAGGACCTCCACCTCGTACATCAACACCGCAACGTGCTGCTTTTTCACAGATAATCACACTGCATCCTGTCGCATGTTCTTCATCCTGCGCATGACCGATTCTCACATTTTTTATTTCATTAAGCCTTATTTCTTTCCATTGACTCATTGAATACCACCTCTCATATTTACCTTTATTTTACCATAATTCCTCTTGTAAATCTTAAAAAACTTCATTACAATGGAACTATGAAGCTGAATGATATTTATGAAATTACCTTGCCAAGATGCAATCATGAAGGAATCTGTGATTGTCTTATCAATCAAACACATGTTTTTGTGCGTGGTGGTATTGAAAAAGAACAAGTCAAAATTCAACTGACCAAAAAAATCAAAGAAGGCTATATAGCTCAAATCATTCAAATCATTAAGCCTTCCCTCTTACGTATTCAAAATAACTGCCCACATATCAATTGTGGAGGCTGTCAATATAATCATATGACATATCAGGCAAGTGTTCAACTCAAGTATAATCAGATGATTTCACTTTTTTCTAAAGAAAATATCTATGTTCACCCTCTTGTTGAAGCCAAACATCCAAGACAATATCGCAATAAAGCCATCTTTACCTTTCAGAAAAATAAAAAAGATGTCTTGTTTGGTTTTTATCAGGAAAACAGCCATTATGTAGAAGATATCAAAACCTGTTTAAACCATGACAATTTCACCAATCAGATTTTTGCATTCATTAAAAAACTGGCAATTGCCTATAAAATAGAACCTTTTGATGAAGATAAAGGAAGCGGTATATTCCGTCATGTACTTATACGTCGAGCTTTTGCCACGAATCAGACACTTGTCTGTCTTGTTGTTTCTAAACCATTTAAAGGAAGTTCTAACTTCGTCAAAGAAATGATTGAAAAACTACCTGAGATTACAACTGTTGTTATGAACATCAATCCACGAAAAACAAGTGTCGTATTGGGAAATCAGGAAAAGGTTCTCTATGGAAAAGGCTATATCGTTGACAAGCTTTGCGGCTGTACCTACAAGCTGACTGCTACTACTTTCTATCAGATCAACCATGATCAAACTGAACTGCTCTATCAGAAAGCCATAGAACTATGCAATCCCCATCCTAACGATACTGTATATGATATGTATTGTGGTATTGGAACAATTGGTATGTCTTTGGCTCATCAAGTTAAACAGGTTATTGGTGTTGAAATAAATCAGCGTTCTATTACTGATGCCATCAATAATGCGAAAATGAATCATATTCAGAATACCCGTTTTATAAATGAAGACGCTACAACATTTATGAAAAAAGAGGCTCTAAAAAAACCAAAAACCGATATCATTATCATGGATCCGCCCAGAAGCGGAAGTACACCCGTTTTCATTGCTGCCTGTGCCAATTTAAAACCTAAAAAAATACTTTATATTTCCTGCAATCCTCTCACTCAAGTCCGTGATTTACAGGAATTTAAAAAACATGGCTATACCGCAAAAGAAGTTTTTCCTTTTGATCTTTTCCCTTACAGCAGCCATGTTGAGACGGTTTTATTGATGTCAAAGAAAAACAGTTAAGAGTGAATCCTAGTATGTACTGAGTTAAAACAAGCAATGTATGTTGATTTGGGTACAAATTACGGGGATGATGTGATACTTCTTTCAATATTGATATTAGGGTATAAATTTACCTTATAGGTAAATGTTATTGACAAATCGAAGTAGTTAGACTATAATTAAATTAACCTTAGAGGTAAATGAATAGGGAAGTGACTGCTTGAAAATTGTATACAATAATAAAAGCATTGAAAAAGTATGTACCAATGCTTCTATCGCTGAGAAAAAATATGGTGCTGAGATGGCAAAAAAAATTCAAATGCGAATTGATCAAATTAAAGCTTCAGATTCTGTTGAGCAAATGATTCAGTTTCATCTTGGTAGATGTCACTTACTCAAAGGGAATCGTAAAAATCAATATGCAGTGGATTTAGTTCATCCTCAACGATTGATTTTTGAAAAAAAAGGCAATGAAATACACATTGCCAATATTCTTGAAATAATTGATTATCATTAAGTATGCGAAATGGAGGTAGTTACAATGATGAAAAGTCGCACCTTTATTGCAACGCCACCCGGCGCAACGATAAAAGAACAGTTGAATGATCGTGGCATGAGCCAAAAAGAATTTGCTGCAAGAATGGATATGTCTGAAAAACATATTAGTAAGTTAATTAACGGAGAAGTGATGCTTACTTCTGATGTTGCTATGCGGTTAGAAATGGTTCTTGGCTTGCCTGCGCATTTTTGGAATAACCTAGAGAATATTTATAGGGAAAAACTCTTACAGGTTGAATTAGAAAATGCTATGGACGAAGACATTGAAATAGCCAAAAAACTTCCTTACAATGAGATGGAGAAATATGGATGGGTGGAAGAAACTTCTAAGAATTTTGATAAAGTGCTTGTATTGAGAAAGTACTTTGAAGTTGTTCGATTAACGATGGTTCGGGAGCCCTTTATTCCAGGAATTGCTTGTAGGAGACAAACAATTACAGAAAAAGCAGATTATGCGCTTATTGCATGGGCTCAGAAAGCAAAATTAGAAGCTAGAATGATTCAAACAAATTCGATTAATCTACAAAAACTTGAAAAATTAATTCCAGAAATTCGAAGAATGACAACTATGAATCCTAATGTTTTTTGTCCAAAGCTATGTGAAAAACTTGCCGATTGTGGAATTGCGCTTGTTTTTCTTCCGCATATTGGTGGTTCCTTTTTACATGGAGCGACATTTTATGACAAAAATAAAATTGTTGTTGGGTTAACTGTTAGAGGAAAAGATGCTGATAAGTTTTGGTTTAGCTTATTTCATGAATTAGGACATATTCTTTTAGGGCATATTAGCCAAATTACAGGAACAACCGAAGATGATGAAAACAATGCAGATAGATTTGCAAGAGAAGTGTTGATTCCAGACGAGAAATTTAATGAATTTGTTGATCATAAAAATTTCACTATAGAATCTATTAATGAATTTGCTGCTTCAGTAGGAATTCATAGTGGAATTGTGGTGGGCAGGCTTCAAAAGGAAGGATATATTCCATATAATAAATTGAATAGATTAAAAATTAAATATGCGTTAACAGCATAATAAATCGAACATCTGGTTAATAATCAAATGTTTTTTGGGTTGTATTAAAGGTAGCGTCTTTTATAAAAGTTTTTAATACAATATATCAGAGAAATAGAATCATCTTTTTGTCCCTAATATATAGTTTTCTTGTGTCTTAGATTGATTAATAATGAATTATGAAATAATAAAAAAGGTAGACGACAATATGGCGAAAAAATTAACCGAAAAAACACTTATGAAAAAACTAAACACAATGAGTCAAGAGGAATTAGCAAGAATAATTTTTGATTTATTTAAAACAAATAAGTCTGTAGAAGCAAGACTAAATCTGATGATTTTAGGTGATGAGTATGGAAGTATGTTGCTGGAAAAGTATAAAAAGCAACTGAAAAAAATATTTCATTCATCCAATATCGTTAGAACGGGACTCTCGATGGAACAATTGCGAAAGATTTTTTGTCATTGTTAACAGCGAAAAGTTCGTATGTAAGAACACGTGGCTTTCTGCTATGCGCCGCACAAGCTTTCTATGATACACAAGGAAAACTTCAAAAAGCACTTCCAAATATGCTTCAATTGCTTCATGATGAAAAACCTACCGTTGTACGACAATGTCTTCAAGCTCTACATGGAGTTGCTGTTTTCCGTCCAGAACTGTGCGAAATGATTCAAATATTATCTCAAAATGAACATGTGAAATCGATTATTTTAAATATCAATCAAAGAAAAGATAATGTGATACTAGGAGAAGAAGAATTCGTTGTCTATGGAAATAAAACGATCCAAGATCAGTTACATGATTTAACATTTAATATTTCTTCTAAATCATTTTTCCAAGTCAATCCGATTCAAACATTAAATCTATATGATTTAGCTGTTGAATATGCACAATTGACAGGAAAAGAAACCGTTCTTGATTTATATTGTGGAATTGGAACCATTTCATTATTTATGGTCCAAAAAGCAAAACATGTCATAGGAATCGAAATTGTGGAAGATGCCATCAAGGATGCGAAAGTAAATGCGCAAATCAATGGTATCGATAATATTGAATTTTATTGTAGTGATGCCGGTACATTTGCCAAGAAACTTGTACAAGAGAATCTAAAGCCGGATGTGATTAGTATTGATCCATCAAGAAAAGGATGTGATCAAAATACTTTAGATAGTATTCTTCAAATGGATCCAAAGCGAATTGTTTATATTTCATGCGATCCATCAACCCTTGCTCTTGATTATATTAAAACGAAACCATGTGGAGAAGCAGAATATTGTTATCTGTCTTATGAACCGGAAAATATCAAAGCGAAAGCATTATATCATTCATTTGGATTTGTAGAAACAGGCGATAAAGATGAAGATGAGTTGATCGCAGCTATGAAAATTTGATTTAATAAGATGAATCGTTAGTTCACATGTGGAAACTGATTGAAAAAGAAATGATCAACTTATTAATAAACTAGAAAGTGGCTTTCCCTTTTATTTTTAAATCAAAACAAGAATAGATGAATCAGGATAATCTATTCTTTTTTATACTTACCAAGCTTTTTTTGAAAATTCACTTTTCTGGTTTGATTACAAAATATTGAGCAGTCATATGAGGTATTATTTTTGTTATTGACAAATCACGAAAAGATTACTATACTATAACTGTGTTTTAAAACAGTGTTTTAGAACGTTGTAATTATTAGAGGAAAAAGTTATGCCGCCAAAACCAAAATATACAAAAGAAGAAATAGCAAAAGTTGCTCTCGATATAGTAAAAAAAGAAGGAGTTAGTGCTTTAACTGCCAGAGAACTAGGAAAAAAGCTTCATTCTTCAGCCAGTCCAATCTTCACCATATTCAAAAATATGGAAGAAGTCAAGCAGGCTGCAAGAAAATTGGGACTCAAAGAATTTGAAGAATATGCCAGTGATTTTCAAGATTATACGCCAGCATTTAAAAGAATTGGTATGTTGATGGTTTCTTATGGCATTCATCAACCTGAAATGTTTAAGCTTTTGTTTATGCAGGAACACATCAATGAACAAAAATTTGAAAATACCATAGCTGACCTGGGTGAAATGGCTGATATTTGTATTGATTTAATTCAGCGTGATTATGAAATGACCAAAGAACAGGCTAAAATTCTCTTTGATCAAATGTGGATTCACACATTTGGACTTGGTGCACTATGCGCAATGAAAGTATGTGATTTTACAGAAGAAGAGCTTGCAGAAAAATTAGGCCAGGTATTTGCCGGTATGGTTATGGTGATTCAATCCGGTAATCTTGATAACACCTCTATCCAGCCGGTTAAAAATGAGGAGTGGAATCAATATGGAAAGTCAGTTTGTGATATGCCCTATGTGCAAAAGTAAAACCCGATTAAAACTGTTGCCTGAAACAGTTTTGGAAAACTATCCTCTTTTTTGCCCCAAATGTAAAAAAGAAGTCATTGTCAATGCAAGACATCTTCAGGTTTTAGTTATCAGCAATGATTATAAAAGATTATAAATTCTATTTATAAGCCAGACGCTTAGACGCAGAGCTTGCCATAAGGCAGTTCTGCGTTTTTTTATAGGAGGTGAGTATCTTGAAAGCAAGTAAATCAACATGTTTGATCAAACAAATTATGATTTTCTTTTTAATCCTATTTATTTTTTTATTGAGTTTCTTTTTTATTGGCAGAAATAGTTGGAAGCTTTTTGGTTTTGTTTACTGTCAAAGTGCAGGTATCGAACATGTAGAAGTCACAAACCATCAAGTGAAAATCAATGGTTTTTATCCGGGTTCATTCCCAGAAGGGTTCATTGGTTACCATGCTGAAGAACAGAATGGTAAACTTTATATTGGCTTTAAATTTAGCACCTTATTTGGTTTTTATGAAACAGGAAACTTTACCATTACGATTCCAACGAAAGAAAATATTGAAGAAATATATATCAAAACAAACAAACATGAATATTTAATCTGGAACAAAGAGGAATAATGTTATATGAATCAACATTTTTATAAATCAAGTAAAGACAGAATATTAGATGGTGTCTGCAGTGGAATTGGAGATTATTTCAATATCAATCCGGCATTAATACGTCTTGCATTTATTGCTTTATCTGCTTTTAAAGGCATTGGTATTGTCATTTATCTCGTCTTATCCTATATTCTGCCTTACAGTCCAATTGAATTCAAAAAAGAAAACCCTGTAGAATAATCTTACAGGATTTTTTTATGAAAGCCATTTTTTTCTTCGATAACAGTATTCGCCAGCTATACAGGTAAAAAGATTGCTGAGAACCATTGCCCACCAGATTCCTGTCGTTCCAAAATCAGTAAAATGATAAAAAAGATAAATCATTGGGATTCTTAATCCCCACAAGCGGAAAGTTGAAAGAAAAAGAATCAGTTTTGTCTTACCTGCTCCGCTAAATACTCCATGAATATTTTGAAACCAACCCATAAAGAAAATAGTGACTATGACATAATAACAATATTCCAATGTCAGTGACATCAATTCTTTAGAAGCATTACCCACAAAGAATAAAATCAAATACTTACTCGCAAAAAAACCAATAATCATAACCATACCACTGCATATTGCTGTTAGCAACATAGCTTCAAAATAACACTTCTGAGCTCGTTTTTCATTTCCGGCTCCCAAGTTTTGACCAATAAAAGGAGCTAATGCTCCTCCAAAAGCATTCACTGGAATATAATATAAATCTGTTACTTTATTTCCTATACCATACGCACTGATAGCCAGTGATCCATATTCAACGATAGATTTATTCATAAGAACAAAACCAAAGCTGCTTATAAAAGAAGCCAATGAAGCCGGAACACCAACTTGAATCAAATCTTTAAATACATGATATTTTAATCCATCTTTAATCGAACAGCTGACATGATCATGATCAAAAAACAAAATATATAAAACAAATCCTATCACGAACACCTTACTGAAAACAGTTGCCAGGGCTGCTCCCAAAACACCTAAATCTAATGTAAAAATAAAAAGCGGGTCTAGTTTCATATTTAGCATGTCAGCGATTGGATTATATATAACAGCTGTTTTTGAATCTCCATCAGCCTGTCGAATTGTCTGAAAAATGTTTAAAATAAACAAAAAAGTGAAATCAAACGAAATTCCCCTCAGATATGCTTTCGCATCCTGATATATTTCTAAAGGTGTGTTTAACCATAATAAAATCGCATCAGCAAAAAGAAAACAGCAGCCTCCAATAACAACACCAAAAAAAATTGACAATACAAAAAGATGAGTTGCTGTCTCATTTGCTTTTTCATGCTGACCACTTCCTATAGCCATAGAAATCAATGAAATACCAGCTGCACTCAAGCCAACCACAAAAGCACTTCCACACCCCATGATCGGTCCAATTAAAGCAACAGCACCAACCTGAAGCTCTCCCATTTTCCCTATCCAAAATGTATCCACCATATTATACAAAGAATTGATCAGATTCAAAAACATTAAAGGCAGGGCCAATCGAATTAACCCTGTCCTGATATTTCCATTTAATAAATATGACTTGCTTAATCCACTCATATCAGTTATTTT
>CAMEIZ010000085.1 GCA_945919165.1 uncultured Traorella sp. | reverse complement strand
ATATCCTAAGGACAGTACAATCATAAAACGATCCAGCTGACTCTCAGGAAGCATTTGTGTCCCAGCAGAGCCATATGGATTTTGAGTAGCAATTACATAAAAAGGTTTCATAGCTTCATAAGTTGTGCCATCTACAGTTATTTGGTTTTCTTCCATAACCTCTAATAAAGCTGACTGCGTTCTGCTGGAAGTACGGTTAATTTCATCTGCTAAAAACAAATTACAGAACACAGCTCCTTTGTGAAGAATACTCTCTCCGTTATTTTGATCTAAAGCGGTAAAACCTACTACATCACTGGGAAGTACATCAGGTGTAAATTGTAATCTTTTTGTTTCTAATCCCATCGCTTTCGAAAATGCATTTGCCAGAGTTGTCTTTCCGACTCCCGGCATATCTTCCAGCAATACATGTCCTCCTGCTAGAAAAGCCATCATGATTTTTCTTACCTGATTTTCTTTGCCGACAATAGCTTTATTCACTTCTGTTATTATTTGTTGATGTTTCATATAGTCCCTCCCAATTACTTAAAGTTTATCATAATTGATATCAAAAGGATATATAAAATAAATGATAAAACATACTAATTTAATTATTACATGAAAAATCTAATAAAAAAAAACAGATGATATTGATCATCAAATATCATCTGTTTACAGTTTTATTTGTCGTTTCTGATAGCAGCCTGTGCAGCAGCTAAACGAGCAATTGGAACACGGAATGGTGAACATGAAACATAAGTTAATCCAACTCTGTGACAGAAATCAATTGAGCTTGGATCTCCACCATGTTCTCCACAGATACCAAGCTTGATATCCGGACGAGTTTCACGGCCTAAGTCAGCAGCCATTTTAATCAGTTTTCCAACACCCTTTTGGTCAACACGAGCAAATGGATCCTGTTCATAAATCTTCTTAGTATAGTAATCTTTTAAGAATCCGCCAGCATCATCTCTAGAGAATCCAAATGTCATCTGAGTCAAATCATTTGTTCCAAATGAGAAGAATTCAGCTTCCTGAGCAATTTCATCAGCCAATAAAGCAGCTCTAGGGATTTCAATCATTGTACCAATCTTGTATTCCAATGTTGTGTTATTTCTTGCAATGACTTCTTCTGCTTTCTTCACAACAATATTTTTAACATATTTCAATTCAGCTTTTTCACCTACAAGCGGAATCATAATTTCAGGATGAACATTGAATTCAGGGTGCTTCTTGTTGACATTGATAGCAGCCTGAATAACAGCTTCTGTCTGCATTTCAGCAATTTCAGGATAGCTTACAGCCAAACGGCATCCACGATGACCCATCATTGGGTTAAATTCATGCAGAGATACAACGATAGCTTTCAATTCATCAAAAGTCATACCCATGTCATTAGCCAATGCTGTAATATCTTCATCCGTATTTGGTAAGAATTCATGTAGAGGTGGATCCAAATAACGAATAGTTACTGGAAGTCCCTGCATTACTTCATAGATGGCTTCAAAGTCACCCTGCTGCATTGGAAGGATCTTCGCTAAAGCAGCACGGCGCTGTTCTTCTGTTTTAGAAACGATCATTTCACGAACAGCCTTAATACGATCTGCTTCGAAGAACATATGTTCAGTACGAACTAAACCAATACCCTGTGCACCAAATTCAACAGCTTGTTTTGCATCTCTAGGTGTATCAGCATTTGTTCTTACCTGAAGTTTACGAGTCTGGTCAGCCCAGTTCATAAATCTTTCAAAATATCCAGAAATTGTAGCTGGAACAGTCTTAACAGCTTCTCCATATACATTTCCTGTTGAACCATCTAAAGAGATCCAATCTTTTTCATGATAAGTTTTACCATTTACAGTAAATGTTTTTTCTTCTTCATTGATCTTAACAGAACCACATCCTGAAACGCAGCAAGTACCCATTCCACGAGCAACAACAGCAGCATGACTAGTCATACCGCCACGAACTGTTAAGATACCTTCACTGGCAGCCATACCCTGAATATCTTCAGGACTTGTTTCAAGACGTACCAAGACAACTTTTTCACCATTAGCATGTGCAGCAATGGCTTCTTCAGCAGTAAAGTAAACCTGTCCAGCAGCAGCTCCAGGAGAAGCAGCTAATCCTGTTGCGATAACAGTAGCTTTTTTCAATTCCTCGGCATCAAACTGAGGATGTAATAAAGCATCTAACTGTTTTGGATCAACCATCATTAAAGCTTCTTTTTCATTGATCAATCCTTCATCAACCATATCACAGGCAACCTTTAAGGCAGCTGCAGCTGTACGCTTACCATTACGAGTCTGCAGCATATACAGATTTCCGTTTTCAATAGTAAATTCCATATCCTGCATATCTTTATAATGTTTTTCAAGCTTGCCGCAGATTTCAACAAACTGTTCATAAGCATGAGGAGAAACTTCTTTCAGCTGATCAATTGTCTGAGGAGTACGTACTCCGGCAACAACATCTTCACCCTGTGCATTCATCAAGAATTCACCAAACAGTTTCTTTTCTCCAGTAGCAGGGTTACGAGTAAAGGCAACACCTGTTCCGCAATCATTTCCCATATTTCCAAATACCATGGACTGAACATTAACGGCAGTTCCCCAAGAACTTGGAATATCATTGACTTTACGATAATAGATGGCACGTTCATTGTTCCAGCTCATAAATACTGCTTCTACAGCTTTAATCAACTGAACACGAGGATCTGTTGGGAAATCATCATGAAGCTGTTCACGATAGAATTCCTTGAAACGAACAACCATTTCCTTCATTTCATCAGCATTTAGATCTGAATCCAGCTTAACGCCACGAATTGCTTTAATATCATCGATAATCGTTTCAAAACGTGCTTTAGAAAGTCCCATAACAACATCCGCAAACATCTGAATGAAACGTCTGTAAGAATCATATGCAAAGCGCGGATTATTTGTTTTAGCAGCAATTGTTTCTACTACTTCATCATTAATACCTAAATTTAAGATAGTATCCATCATACCAGGCATACTAGCTCTGGCACCTGAACGAACAGAAACCAGCAAAGGATTTTCTTTATCTCCCAGCTTTTTATTCATTTTTGTTTCTAACACTTCAAGTGCTGCGAAGATTTCCTTCTGAATATCTTCATGGATTTGTTCTCCATCCTCATAATAGCGGTTGCAAGCTTCAGTAGTAACAGTGAATCCAAATGGAACAGGCATGCCCAGTTTTGTCATTTCTGCCAGGTTAGCACCTTTTCCACCCAGAAGTTCACGCATCTGACCATTGCCTTCAGAGAACAAATATACATACTTTGTCATTTGCATTTCCTCCTCAATAAAAATATGTAATCGCTTACTAAATTATTATAGCTTTTTTTTAGATGATATGCTAGTGGAAAGTTAAAAATAATCCAAAAACTTCATTGACAAACCTCATATTCTATACTATAACTTCATCATTAAAGGAGATGTTTCATGAAAACCTTAAAAAATGTTGGTGAAATCACATTGGATCAAAATTTTAAGTCTTTTTCCTTTATTGTCATATCTGCTCTTCTCTCAGCTATTGCCGTACAAGGATTTGTTGAAACTGCCCATTTGTATCCAGCCGGATTTTTAGGTGTTTCAGTTTTGATCAGTCGTTTATCCTACAAGTATTTTCAAATTAATCTTTCATTTAACGTGATTAATCTTCTATTAAATTTAGCCAGTGTTTTACTGGTCAGAAAAGTAGCAGGTAAAAAATTTCTTATGTTATCTGCGCTACAGTTTATTCTTGTATCCATTTTTATCGGCTTGATTCCACAGTTTTCTTTAGTGGATGATCCCATGCTTTTAAGTATCTTTGGAGGAGTTTTAGCCGGCTTTTCCTGTCTTTTGGCATTACAGGCAAATGCCAGCAGCGGTGGCACTGATTTTATTGCTATTTATTATTCTCATAAAGTCCACAAACCTGTCTGGAACCAGATTATGGTATTTAATGTTTTTATTCTGATTCTGGCCGGTATCAATTTTGGATTTTATGATGCTTTTTATTCGATGATCTATCAGTTTGCAGTCACAACGATCATCAACAATTTTCATGATCGCTATAAGCTTGTATCCTTACGTCTTGTTACCTCTTTACCAGATGAAATCAGTGATTTGATTTTCAAAAAAACATCACATGGAGCAACAAAGCTTTATGCTCAGGGAGCTTACACCAAAGATGCAAAAACAATGCTGATCCTTGTTTGCAATTCCTTTGAAGTAAATGATCTTGTAACAGATGCATTACAGATCGATCCAAATATATTTATCACCGTATCCAAAA
The DNA here is from genome assembly GCA_945919165.1 of uncultured Traorella sp. Classification (GTDB taxonomy): domain Bacteria; phylum Bacillota_I; class Bacilli_A; order Erysipelotrichales; family Erysipelotrichaceae; genus Traorella. The sequence continues at coordinate 3,681 of CAMEIZ010000085.1, read as the reverse complement.
CTGAACAAATCATAGGCAACTATGAACAAAAAACATTAGAATAAGACCGGCAATGGCCGGTCTTTTTAAAACAATGATAATTGATTTTCTTCCTGTAGATCTTTTAATACACCCATGCTTTCTAACTTCTTAATATGTGTTCCATTCAAAGAAGTTCGATTCATAAGATCTTGTTTAGATAAAAAGGCTCGTTTATTTCTTTCCTCAACGATTGTTTCAGCAACATTGCTTCCCAAGCCATCAATTGTAGTAAATGGAGGAATAATTGTGTTTTTATGTTCACAATCAACAATAAACGTACTTGCCATAGAACGATTCAAATCAATATTGCCAATCTTATAACCTCTGAGCACCATTTCAAGTGCTAATTCAAGCGTTGAATAAATGTCTTTTTCTTTTTTGGAAACTTCACTCTTGTAATCACTCGAATTCATTTTATTAGAAATCTCATTCATTCTGGCACGAATCATCGTTTCTCCGCCAATCATCGCATCAATATCATAGGCATCACAGCGAATCGAAAAAAACATACAGTAATAATACAGCGGTTGATGAACCTTGAACCAAGCAATACGGACTGCCATCATAACATACGCTACCGCATGTGCTTTTGGGAACATGTATTTGATCTTCAGGCAGCTGTCAACATACCAAGGATCAATATCATATTCTTTTTTACTCATTTCTTCGATCCATTCCGGTTTAAGTCCCTTTCCTTTTCGAACACTTTCCATGATCGTAAAAGCCAACTTAGCCGGTAATCCTTTATGTAAAAGATACACCATAATATCATCACGACATCCTATGACATTTTTAAGAGTACACTTTTTACTGTCAATCAAATCCTTAGCATTATTCAGCCAGACATCCGTTCCATGAGACAGACCTGAAATGCGTACTAATTCATCAAAAGTAGTTGGGCGTGTCAGTTCAAGAATGCCTCGTACAAAAGGTGTTCCAAATTCAGGAATGCCTGCTGCACCCGTTTGCTCAGTATTCTTTGAAGTATCAATATGAAGACTTTCTACACTGGAAAATATTTTCATTGTTTCCGGATCATTCATGGGAATTGTTTTCGGATCTATCCCGCTTTGTTCTTCCAACAATTTCATGGCAGTTGGATCAACATGACCCAGGATATCAAATTTCAATAAGTTATCATGAATATCATGGAATTCAAAATGAGTTGTTTTCCAATCAGCAAACGGGTTATTAGCTGGATATTGAACCGGTGTAAAATCATGAACATTAAATTCATTAGGTACAACCAGAATCCCTCCAGGATGCTGACCAGTCGTTCGTTTTACACCATCACAGCCTTTTGCCAGATATAATTCCTGAGCACTTCTCAACTGACCTTCAATTCCCATTTCTTCTTCATAGCCTTTGACATAACCAAAAGCTGTCTGCTGAGCAACCGTACCAATAGTACCGGCACGGAATACATGATCTTCACCGAAAACTTCTTTTAAATAGTTATGAGCTCTTGGCTGATAATCACCGGAAAAATTCAAATCAATATCAGGAACTTTATCTCCTTCAAATCCCAAAAAGGTTTCAAAAGGAATATCCTGTCCATCCCCACGAATCATTTCACCACATACCGGACATTTTTTATCCGGTAAATCAAAACCGCTGGCAACTGAACCATCCGTAAAAAACTCTACATAATGACATTTCGGACATACATAATGCGGCGGCAGAGGATTCACTTCGGTAATATTCGCCATAGTGGCTACAAAACTGCTGCCAACAGAACCTCTGCTGCCAACCATATAGCCATCTTCAAGGCTTTTCTTAACCAAAAGATGTGAAATGTAATAAACTACATAGAAACCATGTCCAATAATCGAATCCAATTCTCTTTTAAGTCTGTTTTCTACTATTTCAGGAAGAGGATTCCCGTATTTTTTATAGGCATTTTCATAACAAATCTCAGCAAGTTTTTTATCTGAATTTTCCATTTTTGGAGGAAACAGTTCATCATATACCGGATTAATCTTTTCTATCATGTCACTAATCTTGTTGGTATTTTCGACCACAATTTCATAACTTTTTTCTTCGCCCATCCAATTAAAGCATTCCAACATTTCATCAGTACTTCTAAAATGCTGATCAGGATTAATTGTATGCTTTCTGCGTTCTGCATCAAAAACATATAAAGGATGACGCTTTCCGCCAATAGCCTGAGAATTAATATAAATATCACGTATTTTCTTTTCTTTTGGATCAACATAATGAGCATCACCGGTAGCAACAACAAGTTTATTCATCTCTCTGGCTGCAGAATCGATACTTAAGAGAATTTCCTTTAATCGTTCTTGATTGGAAATCGTATTACGTTCAATCAAATGACGATAATTTTCTAAAGGCTGAAGCTCAATAAAATCATAAAATGAAATCACTTCTTTCAGCATATCTTCATTTCGCGTATGTGCAATTTCAAAAACCTCACCATTTGAACATGCACTTCCAATCAAAAGATTTTCTCTTCGCTCTTCAATTTCACTGCGGAAAATTCTTGGTTCTGCCACAATATTAGCACTGTTTTTGCCATTGTAAGCTAAGTGTTTGGTATGTGAAAGAGTAATCAGTTCAAACAAAGATTTAAGTCCGGCTTTATTCTTCGCAAAAACGGTCACATGCTTGACTCTCACCTTGGAAAAACATTCTTCTGTATAAAAATTAGCCAGATCATTTAAAGTAGAAACATCTTTTAAATCATTCAGCATGTTTAAATAAACATCGCTTAATACCTTCGCATCATAATCAGCGCGATGGGCCACTTCTTCATCATATTTGATATTGTAGATACGGGCAACATTTCCTAAACGATGAGCTTTACGGTCTTTATGCAGTGAATAAGATAGATCTAATGTATCAATAACCGGATTATGAAGCGGCTCTTTGCCAATACGAACCAGAGAATCATTGATAAAATTGACGTCAAAGGATGCATTATGAGCAACTAAAACACTATCTCCTATAAACTCTAAAATGCGTTTATAAGCCTTTTCAAAAGGCAAAGCATCCTTTAAATCATTTTCAGTAATATTGGTTAAATTGGTTGTAAATGAGCTTAATGCTACTGGAGGTTTAATAAACATTTGAAGTGTTTCTTTCACTTCACGATTTTCTACAATAACCCCTCCAAATTCAATAATATGATCAAAACGGCTCGATAAACCGGTAGTTTCCAAGTCAAAAACACAATATCGGGCTTTTTCCAATGGAGTATCATTTGGATGAGTTACAATATGAAGAAAAGGATCTACCATATTCATTTCAACCCCATAGAGCATTTTGATAGGATTTTCTCTTCCCTTATTTATTTTTTCAAGATAACGCTGAGCTTTTGGAAAGTCCTGAACAACTAAATGATCCGTAATAGCAATAGCTTTGTGATTCCATTTAGCTGCCTGATCAATATATTCCGAAATATCACTGACACCATCCATTTCTGAGAGTTTGGTATGCAAATGCAGTTCAACTCGTTTGGTTGCGGCATGATCTTCTCTTTCAGGCTTTTTGATCTGATCGATTTTATCTGGCATAAAAACCAATGATCTTAAGTAACTGTCATCAGCTACTCTGCCAACCGCTTTGATGCGTTGCCCGATTTTCAATTTTCCTAATTCTTCTTCTGCTTTTTCGGGACGTACGAATCTTTTGATAATAATG
>CAMEIZ010000084.1 GCA_945919165.1 uncultured Traorella sp. | reverse complement strand
TATATGAATGAATTACATCGTATGACACAATATAAAGATAAAGTTCTAAAAGGCGAAGCCAATCTGACAGCCGGTTTATTCACCTATCCTTGTCTGATGGCAGCAGATATTCTTTTGTATGATGCTGATTATGTACCTGTCGGTATCGATCAGAAACAACATGTTGAATTAACAAGAGATATTGCTATTCGCTTTAACAATCGTTATGGAGAAACCTTTGTTGTTCCACAACCGCTTGTTACTCAAGTAGGAGCAAAGATTTACTCACTCAGCGAACCAACAAAGAAAATGAGTAAATCAGAAAATGATGATAAAGCAACCATTTACTTATTAGATGATCCAAAGATTGCCAGAAAGAAAATCATGTCAGCTGTGACAGATTCTGTTGGCATCATTCAATATGATCCTGTGAATCAGCCGGGTTTGGCAAACCTGATTACAATTCATTCTGCTTTAACAGGTGAATCAATTGAATCAATAGTCAACCGCTATCAGGGAAAGGGCTATGGAGAGCTCAAAAAAGAAATCGGTGCAACCGTTGAAAACTTCTTAACTGAACTACAGGCAAGATATAGTGAAATTATAGCAAGCGGTATCTGTGAAGAAGTTCTAAAAAAAGGAAAAGAAAAAGCAGAAGCGGTTGCCTACAAAAAAGTTCGCAAAGTTAAGAAAAAACTGGGCTTTCAATTATTTAACTAAAAAACAATTTCATAAAAAAGAAAATCCTTTAGATGATTGCATTGATCATATAAAGGATTTTTTTTAATATTTTTAATTTTAATTGTGAAAATTGCTATATTTTAATGAAACATATCTTTTTTCTTGAAAATCAAAATTGCAATCAGGCAGGCAATCATCGCCAGTATTAAAGGAAACCACCATTGAGGAATCGGCAGTCCTTCAACATTCATACCATAAAAGCTGAAAATAATATTCGGAATTGCCATAACAATCGTAATAACGGTCAACACTTTCATGACAATATTCAGATTGTTAGAAATAACCGATGCAAAGGCATCCATCGTACCAGAAAGAATATTGGAATAAATATTACACATTTCGATCGCCTGGTGAATTTCAATCATGACATCCTCCAAAAGCTCCTGATCCTCTTCATAAAGTTTAATCAGTCTGCCTCGCATGATTTTATTCAGCGTAACTTCATCAGACTTTAGAGAAGTTGAAAAATAAACAAGTGATTTTTCCAAGCCAAGCATTTGAATAAGTTCTTTATTTCGCATGGATTGATGAAGAATCATTTCCGTTTTTGAAGATTCACGATCGATTTGTCTTAAATAAATCAAAAATCGTTGTGAAATTCGTAACAGCAACAGCAAAAGAAAACGCGTTTTCAAATCGGTATTCATTCCTTTTACTTTGCCTAAAGCCATATCATCAATATTTAAATTTTCATACAGACAAATCGTAACAATGTAGTCCTTCATGATAATGACACTTAATGGAAGCGTCGTATACAGTAAATTCTGTTTTTTCGGATCATCAACTGAATTAGGATAATCGACAATAATAAGCGTCTGATCAGCATCTTCATCGCGATCAATGTGAGAGCTTTCTTCCTCATCCAGACTTGCTTTTAAAAACTCCGGTAAAATTTGAACGGTTTCACTCAAAAAATCAATTTCATCTGCTCTGGGTGCCACTACATTAATCCAGCATCCTTTTTCCAAAGTATCAATCTTTTTTGTGACATTATGAAAAGTCTTGTAGTATTCAATCATGTTTTAACCTCCTTTACAGGAGGCATTCAATTGCTATGTCTCCTGTCTTATTTCTACTACTATTACTCGCGTACGGATCTTCCGGTAATGGAGACATAACAACACCTTCTTTCTTAAATTTATTATACCACCGATCTTTTTTCAGCGTATCTTTTTTTTAAAAAATTACAAAAAAAAGACGGTTGCCCGTCTTTTATCATTATCCCTTAATCTGAGACATTACTTCTTCAGCAAAGTTTTCCTGACGTTTTTCGATTCCTTCGCCTACAGCATAGCGAACGAATGATTTAACAGCAGCGTTAGCATTCTTCACATACTGTCCTACCTTTAAGTTAGGATCCTTGAAGTAAATCTGATCAACTAATGAAATTTCCTGAAGAGATTTTGTTAATCTTCCTTCAACGATACCGTGAAGTACTTTTTCAGGTTTGTTAGCCAGTTTTTCATCATTCTTTAAGATTTCCAACTGAACATGTCTTTCATTTTCAACAAATTCTTTAGGCATTTCATCACGTGAAACGAACTGAGGATTCATAGAAGCAACCTGCATTGCGATATCTTTTGCAAGCTGAGTATCATTTGTACCGCTCAGTACACTTAATGCAGAAATCTTTCCACCCATGTGGATATAAGCACCAAAGGCATCATCATCACCTTTTGTTACAACTTCAAATCTTCTGAAAGTAATTTTTTCTCCGATTGTAGCTGTAGCATCAGTAATCAATTCTTCCAATGTTTTATCATTTGCTTTGCAAGCCATTGCTGCATTCAGATCAGCAGGCTTGTTAGCCAACAATAATCCCTGAATTGTATCTAAAAGAGCAACGAACTGTTCGTTTTTAGCTACAAAGTCAGTTTCTGAGTTAACTTCAAAGATAACTGCAGTATTGCCTTCTACAGCAACACGAGTTGCACCTTCAGCTGCAATACGTCCTGCTTTCTTAGCAGCTTTTGCAATACCTTTTTCTCTTAACCATTCACTTGCTTTTTCAATATCTCCATCACATTCAGTCAGGGCTTTTTTGCAGTCCATCATTCCTGCTCCGGTTTTTTCTCTTAATACTTTAACATCCTGAGCTGTAATTGCCATCTTTTTTCCGCCTAAAGACTATTCAGCGCTTTCGCTTACTGGTTCTGCAACAGTTCCTTCAGTTGCAACTTCTTCTTTTTCTCTTTTAACAAAAGGACGTCCGCCTCTTTTTCCATCCTTGTTGTATGGACGGCGCTGAGCCTGCTGAGCACGTCTTTCTTCATTTTTCTGACGACGACGTCTTTCATTTTCAGCAATCTGTTCTTCAACATTCACAATGACATCAGCCATTGTTACATCTTCGCCTTCTTCTTCCTGACGAGCAACAGATAATAATCCGCCTTTTGCTTCAACAATAGCATCAGCAATTAATTCAACAACTAATTTGATAGAACGAACAGCATCATCATTTGAAGCGATAGCGTAGTCAACCACTTCAGGGTCACAGTTTGTATCTACCATAGCAAATACAGGAATACCTAATTTCTTAGCTTCTGCAACAGCATTGTGTTCTTCTTTTGGGTCAATAACGAATAAAGCATTTGGAAGTTTTTTCATTTCCTTGATACCGCCCAGTGAATTTTCAAGTTTTGCTTTTTCCTTCTTGATCTGAGCAACTTCTTTCTTAGGATAAATATCCAAAGTTCCGTTTGCTTCCATTTCTTCGATTTCAATTAAACGTTTTACACGCTTCTGGATTGTTCTGAAGTTTGTTAAAAGTCCGCCTAACCATCTCTGATTTACATAGAATGAACCTGAACGTAAAGCTTCATCCATGACAATCTGCTGAGCCTGTTTTTTAGTTCCGACAAATAATACTTTTCCGCCTTCAGCAGCAATCTGATTCAGCTTTGTGTAAGCTTCTTCGATCTGAGCCTGAGTTTTTTCCAGGTTGATAATATATACACCATTTCTAGATGCATAAATGTTTGGTTTCATTTTAGGATTCCATCTGCGAGTCTGATGTCCAAAATGAGTACCGGCTTCCAATAATTTTCTCATTGAAACAACTGCCATAATTTGAATTCCTCCGTTTTTCCTCCATCATTTCTTATCTCTGATAACCTATCATCATCAACCAACTTCGGGACTAAGGCACGGATCAGAGAATCCATGATGTGTGTAGTTGGCGCTAAGAGCGCTCGTATATTATAGAATAAAAATCCCTGAAAAACAAGGGTTTTTATTATTTCATCATTGATTTTGAGATTATTTTCACGTTTTATCTTAAAATCATTCAATCATCACTCTTTTTTTGCTTTGCTTCATCATTTTTTCAATGAAGCAAACTTCATCAACTGATTTCATGAGCTTTTTTGAGTGCTATCTTTGTGGTAAGCGGTCCTATTAATTCATAAATCACTGTACCACATAAAATAATCGTTCTTATCTGCATGCCATATTCAGGAACAACATTCATAGCTGTTGCTGCCAGACCAATGGCAACACCCGCTTGTGGAATTAAGGTGAAACCCAGATATTTCTGTACACTCTCTTCTGCTTTGCAGATTTTTGCTCCCAGATAAGCACCGCTAACTTTTCCTACGACGCGGAAAACCACATAGATGATACCAATCATTCCAACACTTTGAATGATACCAACATTTAAATCGGCACCGCTTAAAAAGAAAAACAGCATAAAAAGCGGTGCACTGATACGATCCGTCAGTTCAAATACCTTTTCATAAACATCACTTAAATTGACATAAACAGCTGACATCATCATACAGCATAACAGATTGGAGATATTCAGCATGTCACAGATTCCCAGACAAACAAAAACCATTGCGATGGCAACAGATAAACGATTATCACGAGAATGAAACTGTTTTGTCAGCCAGCTAAATGCAATTCCCAATAGGGCTCCTAAACCAAATGCTTCCACAATTTCCAAAAGAGGAGAAATCAGTGCTGCCATGAGTGAGGAACTTTGAGGATCCTGGATCGATTTAGCCAGTGCAACACTTACTCCAAAGGCGATCAAAGCAACCGCATCATCAATTGCCACGACCGGTAAAAGTGTACTGGTCAACGGCCCTTTTGCTTTATACTGCTTTACAACCATTAACGTGGCTGCCGGTGCTGTTGCGGCAGCAATAGCTCCCAGGCAAAGCGAAAAAGCTGCGTTCTGCCCACTTAAAATCAAAGCTATATCAACAACCAAAACAGCACCAAAGCCTTCCAGAAAAGCAATCACAACCGGTGTCTTACCAACCTGTTTCAAATAAGAAAGCTTAAATTCAGCACCAATGGACAAAGCAATAAATCCCAAAGCGACTTCAGGAATAATTGACAGCTGTTCAATCATATCAGTTGGTATCACTTTCAAACAATAAGGTCCCATGATCAATCCCATAATCAAATAACCCGTGACATTCGGCAATTTAACCAGCTTGACGATTCGAGTAGCTCCAAGCGAAAGAAAAAGACACAAAGCAATCGTAGTAAATAAATTTACTTGCATGAAGTATCAACCAGTCCTTCACAATAATACACCGGAACACTCAGCATGATTCCCGTATTTGGTTTTGACAAATCCCCCACAACACTTTTGATTACTTCGCATGTTTTAATAATTTCATCATCTTTAACAGCCATCATCAGCACTTTGCTAGGCTGCTTATTACTGGTAGCCATCATGGCTCTTAAAGTACCAAACATTGGAAGATCTTCCATATTGGCTAACGATTCTCCCATTCCATGTCCATCTAAAATCGTACATCCCCGTATGTTATTTTCAGCCATTTTCTTTAACAAATCTTCAATCAGCTCAACCTGTTTTAAAATCAATATTAAAAGCTGCATATGATCCCTTCTTTCTAACGATGTAATTATACTCTTTTTCAGTTAAGATTCAATCAAATTCATTCGATTCTCATAATAAAAAAGCTATCCCCGAGGAAAAGCTTTTTCATAAGTTTTTTGTAAATGTTCCTTTGATACATGCGTATAAATCTGTGTTGTAGAAAGAGAGCTATGTCCTAAAAGCTCTTGTACAACACGTAAATCAGCACCATTGTCTAAAAGATGAGTGGCGAAGGAATGCCGAAACATATGAGGATGAACCTGAATGATTAAATCCGATTTTTTTACCACTTTATCTAAAATATATTCAACTCCTCTGGTTGTCAGAGGTTTTCCATTGCGATTCAAAAAACAAATTCTTTCTTTTTCTGTACACTGTTTTTTTCTTACCTGATGGAGATAGATTTCCAAGTACTTTTTAGCATCATCATAAAAAGGGTCAATTCTTTCTTTTTTACGTTTTCCGATGATTCTTAATACCTGATCATTCAAATCAATATTATCAATGGTTAATGAAACGACTTCACTGACACGCAGACCACTGGCATACATCAATTCAAACATGGCACGATTGCGAATATTTTCATCATTGTCTAATGGAATACTATCCAAAAGCGCAATCATTTCATCATAATAAAGAAATTCCGGTATTTTTCGCTCTTTTTTTCCTAATTGAATTAACGCAAAAGGCTGTTGATCCAATCCATGATATTCACCCAGATAACGATAAAAGGAACGAAGAGTCGAAACTCTTCTGGCAACTGATGAGCTTTTCAAATGACATTCCATTCTCAGATATGAAATGTAGTTCAAAATAACATCACGGTCAACATCTTTCCAATCAAGTCCTTCACGATTGAGAAATTGTTCAAATACATGCAGATCATGACGATAATTTTCAATGGTATGCTCACTTTGGGAATTGATCTGATAAACGTATGTTAAAAAGGACTCCATCCACTCATTCATCAAACAAAACCTTCTTTTCCCGGATCACACTTAATGCCTGTTGAGCCAGTTTTTCTTTTTTGTTCTGCTTATTTGTTTTCACTAAACACTGCATAATGCCATATGTAGCATTCATCGGCTGAAAATACTTGGGATGCGTATGAGTAATATAATGAGCCATAGCTCCCATCATACAGCTAGGCGGCAAAATCACACATTCTTTTCCACGAATGCGATTGGCGACATTCAATCCAGCTAACAATCCGCTGGCTGCTGATTCGATATAACCTTCAACTCCGCACATCTGTCCCGCAAAAAACAGATTATCTTTCAGTTTACATTCATAAGTAGCTTTCAGTACCTTAGGTGAACAGATATAAGTATTGCGATGCATCACTCCATAACGGGCAAAACGAGCATTTTCTAAACCCGGCACCATGGATAATACACGTTTTTGTTCAGGCCATGTCAAATGAGTCTGAAAACCAACAATATTGTATAAAGAAGCTGCTGCATTATCCTGACGAAGCTGTACAACAGCATAGGGATGCTGAGTTTGTGTCTCTAAGCCAACTGGCTTCATTGGACCAAACAATAATGTTTTTTCTCCTCTTCTGGCCATTTCTTCAAATGGCATGCATCCTTCAAAATATTTTTCTTCTTCAAATTCATGAAGTTGGGCACATTCTGCATGAATTACTTCCTGATAAAAGGCTTCAAATTCTTCCTTTGTTAAAGGGCAGTTAATATAGCTGGCTTCATCTTTATCATATCTTGATTTATAGTATGCTTTTGAAAAATCAATTGAATCCTTATAAATGATAGGAGCCGCTGCATCATAAAAATGAAAATCCTCCTCATGAAGCAAGTTTTGAATACTTAAAGAAAGAGCATCACTCGTTAAAGGTCCGCTTGCAACTATACAATATCCTTCAGGAATTGATGTCACTTCTTCACAGACAACCTCTACCAATGGGTGCTGTTTCAAAATGCTGGTAATTTCTTTTGAAAAGTTCTCACGATCAACTGCCAAAGCACTTCCTGCAGGAATCCGGTATTGATCAGCTGCTCGCAAAATAAGCGAATCAAATTGACGCATCTCTTCTTTTAAAAGACCAACAGCTGAAGTAATTTCATTACTTCTTAAAGAATTTGAACAAACCAGTTCACAGAAATACTCACTTTTATGAGCCGGTGTCATCTTTGCAGGACGCATTTCAATCAATCTGACAGGAATATTGCGCTTGACTAATTGCCATGCTGCTTCGCAGCCGGCAAGTCCTGCTCCGACAATCGTAACTTTATTCATCTTTCTCACCTTTTTTCTTTTTTGGTTCTTTTTTAATATATCGGCATTTTGGAAAACCTGAACATCCAACAAAGGTTGTTCCATATCGTGATTTTCTTTCAATCAGTGGTTTTCCGCATTCCGGACACATTTCTCCGGTTTCTTTGGGCTGAGTTTTTTCTTTTTCATCCTTTTTGATAGTTTTACACTGCGGATAATTGCTGCAAGCCAGAAAACTTCCATAACGTCCCTTTTTCATTACCATAGGGGAACCACAGTTAGGACATTTTTCATCTGAAACAGTTTCTTCTTCATTTTCACTTTTCGTATATTTGCATGCAGGATAATTGCTGCAAGAAATAAAACGTCCAAAACGACCATTGCGGTAAACCAGCTCACTGCCGCATTCCGGACAAAGATCTCCTGTTTTTTCAGCTTCCATTTTTTCCATATTCTGATAAGCCGCAT
>CAMEIZ010000083.1 GCA_945919165.1 uncultured Traorella sp. | reverse complement strand
AATAGGAATCTTTTTTTGTGAAGCAATACGACTGTTTTCTATAAGCAAAGACAGGGTTTCTTTTCCCAAACGACTGGTTTCTTTTTTCTTAGCTTCTTTGAGCAGGCTAAAAACATCCTCAGGATAAGAAATATTGATGGCCTGCACCATCTTTTTAATTTTATTCTGAATGAGAGCTACATCTACCTCTCTCATTTTTCAGCCTCTTTTCTGACAGCTAATGCAACAGCTTTACTTACTTTTGGATTAAACACATCCGGAATAATGTAATCTTCACACAGTTCATCATCACTGACAATTGAAGCAATTGCCTCTGCAGCAGCCAGCTTCATATTTTCACTGATATCACGGCTTCTGGAATCTAAAGCACCGCGGAAAATACCCGGAAATACTAAGACATTATTAATTTGATTTGGAAAATCACTTCTTCCGGTAGCAACTATTCTTGCACCGCCTTTTTTAGCTTCATCCGGCATGATTTCCGGAGTTGGATTGGCCATTGCAAATACAATGGCATCACGATTCATTTTAGAAACCATATCACTTGTTAAGACATTTGGGGCACTGACACCTATAAAGACATCTCTGCCTTGAATCACGGTTTCTAAATCACCGTGGATTCTTTCCTGATTGGTTAATTTAGCCATTTCACTCTGTACTTCATTCATCCACGCTTCACCAACACACAAAGCACCCTGGCGATCCACCATGACACAGTTTTTCATACCATACTGAAGCAGCAATCGGCAAATCGAAATTCCGGCACTTCCTGCTCCATTAATCACAAATTTTGCCGTTTCAATATCCTTTTTTACCAGCTTTAACGCATTGATCATCCCCGCTAAGACAACGATCGCCGTTCAATGCTGATCATCATGAAAAACCGGAATATCACATTCTTCCTTCAGTCTTCGTTCAATTTCAAAACAGCGCGGAGCTGAAATATCTTCCAGATTGATACCTCCAAAAGAAGGAGACAAAGCTTTTACAATGCGAATGATTTCTTCACTGTTTTGAGTATCTAAGCATATTGGAAAAGCATCAATATTAGCAAATTTTTTAAACAAAATGGCCTTTCCTTCCATGACTGGCATAGCTGCATGCGGACCAATGTTTCCAAGTCCTAAGACAGCACTTCCGTCACTGACAACAGCTACCGTATTTCCTTTTGTCGTATAGGTATAAACTTTATTTTGATTTCGATGGATTTCTTTGCATGCTTGGGCAACTCCTGGCGTATAAGCCAACGTAAGATCTTTTTTATTATCAATTTTGACCTTGCTGACTACTTCCAATTTTCCCTTATGTTCTTCATGCAATTTTAATGATTCTTCATAGACATCACTCATAAATAACCTCTCCTTTAAACGTTATTATCATATCACATTTTTGATTTATTCAAGAAAAAAAAGGATGTTTTCATCCCTTTATAATAAATACATGTGATGTTTGGCACATTCCTCTTTCATCTGATCACTCCATTGCGAAACCTGAACCTCACCGATATGTGCCTTATTCAATAACAGCATACAAAGTCTTGACTGACCAATTCCTCCTCCAATCGTATAAGGAAGTTCTTGATGTAAGATTTTCTGATGAAATGGATAATCAAGACGATCTGTCGCATGTGCTTTTTCACATTGTGAAACTAAAGATTTTTCATCCACACGAATACCCATGCTGCTGATTTCAAAAGCTCTTTCCAAAAGCGGATAATAAACCAGTAAATCACCATTGAGCTGCCAATCATCATAGTCAGGAGCACGGCCATCATGGCGGATACCGCTTTTAAGAGTATCACCAATCTGCATCAAAAAAACAGTAGAGTGTTTTCGGCAGATTTCATCTTCTCTTTCTTTCGGCGTCAGATTTGGATAAAGATCCTCTAACTGCTGAGTGGTAATAAAGAATACATTTTGGCTGACCATAGGTTTTAAGTCAGGATATGCATAGCGAAGAATCGTCTGGGTCTGTACAATTGCCTTTACAATTTTATTAACGGTGTTTTTTAATGTTTCAATCGTTCTGTCTTCTTTTTGAATAATTTTTTCCCAGTCCCATTGATCAACATAAACAGAGTGAAGATTATCCAGCTCTTCATCACGACGTATTGCATTCATATCTGTATATAAACCTTCAAAGCCTCTAAGATCATAGCGATTTAATGCCTGACGTTTCCATTTTGCCAATGAATGAACAATTTCAACTTCTTCATCCAAATCTTTGATTTCAAAGCTGACAGGACGTTCAACTCCATTTAAATCATCATTAAGCCCGCTTTTTTTGGTTACATATAAAGGAGCTGAAACACGCACCAGATTTAAACAGTCAGCAAGACGTTTTTCAAACTGATCTTTCACGATTTTAATGGCGATTTCACTATCCAGATAAGACAGTGGATTTTCATAGTTTTTTGGTATCAGTAACTGTTTCATTTTAGAACTCCCATCCATTTTGATCTTCATGTAAATTTGATTCATAAAAAGCCTGACAGGCTTTGATCATATAGAAAACATCTTGGCATCCGGCTGTTTCAAAGCAGGAATGCATAGCTAGCTGAGCTGCCCCGATATCTACACTCTTTATGGAAAGATGCGAAGAAGAAATATTTCCCAAAGTCGAACCACCCCGAATATCACTCTTATTGACAAAATATTGAACCGGTATTTGAGCCTTTCGGCATATTTCACTGAAAATCGAAGCCGAAACAGCATCACTTGTATACTGCTGATTGGCATTAGATTTAATGACGACGCCTTCATTCATATAGACTGCATTACCGGCATCCGAAAACTCAGGATGATTGTAATGCTGAGCATGAGCATTATCAACACTTAACATCATTGAATGAGATAACGCCTTCATATAATCCTCATCCTGATAACCAAGCCCATGTTGAATACGTTTTAACACATCATACAGGAATGTCGAATCTGCACCCTGTTTGGTATTGCTGCCGACTTCTTCATTATCAAAAGCCGCAAAAACAAGAACACGATTCTCATTTTCTGCCTGTGAAAAAGCTTGAAGCGTTGCGAAAACACTCTCAAGATTATCAATTCTTGGACTGGAAAAGAATTCATCCTTCATACCCCAAATCTTACCGGCTTCATCCACACAGAGAAATAAGTCCATATTTAATAAATCTTCTTCTTGAATATTTAAATCATCACTGATTTTTCTTCTTAACACTCCTTTTTTTTCATTCAAACTGAAAAGAGGCATCATATCAGTCTGCAGATTATATTCATAACCGCTGTTTAGTTTACGATTCATATGAATGGCAGCATTAGGAATACAGGCAACGGCTTTTTTGGTATCATATAAAACCGATTCAATGCGATTGTTGTTTCTGATACAGACTCTTCCTGCCAATCGTAAAGGACGATCCATCCATGTATGAATAATCATACCCCCATATGCCTCAACATTTCCTTTCAAGGCATGATTTACTTCAATTTCACTGTTTGATTTCAGTTTAAAAGAAGGGGAATCTGTATGAGAAGCAGCTATATTAAATGCCAGTTCCTCCATCTTTTTACCAATTGTAAAAGCAATCGCACTGCTTTGATTTCTGGTAACGATATAGCTTTTCCCTTTTTCAAGCTGCCAGCTTTCTCCTTCATTCAGCTCAATAAAATTCACGCATTCCTTTTTTATCTGTTCGACTGCATGAAATGCAGTAGGACTGTTATTGATAAATGCTAAACACTCATTGACTTCTTTCATATTCACCTTCTCCTTTGAGGTATTGTACCACAATATCTAAAAAAAAGAACATGAAAATGTTCCTTAATCATTCACATTTTGAATAATAGGAGCTTGATCATGTTCTCTTTTTTTCACTTCTTTAATACTTGCCGATAACCCATAAGCAACCTGATCATCTGCAATATCCTTCACAACAACACTGTTTGCGCCAATCTGTACATTATGACCAATCGTAATATTACCCAAGACAGAAGCATTGCAGCCCACCATAACATGATTCTTTAAGGTCGGATGACGTTTGCCTTTTTCTTTTCCATTACCGCCAATCGTGACACCGTGGTATAAAAGACAATCATCACCAATAATTGCTGTTTCACCAATGACACATCCCGTTCCATGGTCAATAATCAATCCTTTGCCGATCACAGCCCCAGGATGAATTTCGATATTTGTCCAAAAACGACCCATTTGTCCGAAAAAACGGGCAATAAAATAGAAACGATGCTGATAGAAAAAATGCCCAATTCTGTAATGTATCAAAGCATTGATATGCGGATAAAGCAGCAGGACTTCAATCTTGCTTTTGGCAGCAGGATCAACTTCCAAGACACGCTTCAGGTTATAATTTAATAATGAAAACCAGTTCATTGTATCACATCCTTTTCACTATACTATAAGATATGACACAATTATGCAAATGTTTCGATTTTTTATTTCCAAAGCGGCTGAGGATAGCAACCTTTTTCATACAGAGAAGCAATTCCTGCTTTTACACTGTCTTTATCTTCCTGATAAGTCACACCATACCATTTATCATGACTTTCCAGCATTTTCACATCACATTTGTTCTCTCTTAAAAGTTCACCCACAACATTTGGAATATAGAATTCACCTTTTAATGGATTTTCTTTTAATACTTCCTGAAATTCCACAAACTTACGAGTAATCTCATCAATAATTGTTGGAGTAAATGCCCACATATTCATAGAAACCAGTGAATTGGCATCGATTTCATGCCATTTTTCATCCATAAATGTCATGACCTTTCCGTCACGTTTTTCAATTTTTGTGTTTTCTACGACATTTGTTAAGTATCCATCCTTTGCAACACAGACACCTCTGGCAACACTGCCATGATCAGTCAGTGTGTTAGCTAAAACATAGCCAACCATGGCATAATGTGTTTCTTTAGCCTGGTTGTTTAAAAATTCATATAATGTTTTAAAACAGCTCTGTCCATAATAATCATCGGAATTGATAACAGCAAATGGACCATCCAACACATCTTTGCAGCAATAAAGCGCATGAGCTGTTCCCAGTGGTTTTTCTCTTCCTTCAGGAATCGTAAAGCCTTCTGGAACATTGGCAAAATCCTGAAAAACATATTCAACTTGAACTTGTTTGGATAATTTATCTCCGATTGCTTCTTTGAATTCTTTTTCGATTGATTTTTTGATAATAAAAACAACTTTATCAAAACCTGCCTGAATGGCATCATAAACTGAAAGCTCCAGAATTACTTCACCATTTGGACCAATTGGATCAATTTGTTTCAATCCTCCATAACGGCTTCCCATACCGGCAGCTAATACGACTAATGTTGTACTCATTTATTCTTACCTTCCTTTTATTCATCATTTAGATGATAACACAAGAAAATAATTTTGCAAACAAAATCATACCATTCAAAAAGGCATCCTTGAAAAATGCCTTTATGCCTCCAAAATCACACTGGAGAAGAAGCCTATAAAGAAAGCGGCAACAATAACAATTAGATTGATCATATTGGATTCCTCCTTACACCCTCAGTATACCCAATATATCTACATTATTCATGTTGTATTAAAATACTTCGATTTATTATTTCAAAAGAAACACTACGACAAATACAAAAATGATATTTTGAAAAATCAGCAAACAATCGGTAACAAATTCATTATCTTTTGCATACACATATGGTATAGATATCTCTTTGCACTGCGTTACATTCTCAAGGGAATGCGAGATCAACAGTACAAACTGAGCAGGCGATGCCTCTGAGGGCATGGGGCCGGGCCGCATTACAAGCGGCAACAGAATGTGTTTGATGAGCACATCTGTGGGACAGTGCGTATGTTTCACGGATGTGCTATTTTTATACCAATTTTTGGGAATAGTTTAGTTCATGAACGTATGACCTCAAATTTGTGCCATAAGAGAAATCAAGACACCGTAATGCTTTACAACTACGGGATACGGAGGACTCTGAATGACAAACAACAAGAAAAACCTGACAGGGCTGACCCATGATGAGGTCACCAAGCGACAGCAGCAGTACGGCAAAAATGAACTGATGCCACAGAAGAAAGATAGTTTCTTCAAAACCATTCTTCATACCCTCTGTGAGCCGATGTTCCTTTTGCTGATGATTGCCGCTGTCATTTATTTTATTCTCAAAGAACCAAAAGATGGTGCCATTATGCTGATTTTTGTTGTCGGCATCATCAGCATTGACGTAATCCAGGAATGGAAAACCGACAAGACACTCAATACGCTTAAAGATCTATCAGCCCCGCAAATTGTGGTGATCCGAGATGGAAAAGAACAGACAATTCCCAGTACAGAGCTGGTTTGCGGCGATCTGATGCTCATTAGCGAGGGTGTAAAAATTCCTGCGGACGGCGTTATTTTGCGTTGTGCCGATCTCTGTGTGGATGAATCATCCCTGAGCGGAGAAGCTGAGGGTGTATGGAAAATCCAAACTGAAAACGCTGAACCATCAAAAGATTACTGGCGTAAGGATTATTGTTACGCCGCAACGCTCGTCACTCAAGGAAGCGCCACCATACAAGTAGAGAAAATCGGTACGTCTACTGAGTACGGTAAGATTGGAATGGGGGTTGCGTCTGCTCCTGCCGAAGAAACGCCACTTCAGAAGCAAACAGATAAGCTTGTAAAAACCTGTGCCATCATTGCGGGAATCCTGTTTGTCCTTGTGGGAGTATTTACATGGTTCAATATTCCGGATCATGATTTTTCTGATCGCCTGGTTGAAAGTATTCTGTCTGGCGTAACGCTTGCCATGGCGATGATTCCCGAGGAATTTCCGGTGATCCTGACCGTCTTTCTTTCTATGGGAGCATGGCGGTTGGCAAAAAAGTACTCGCTTGTTAGAAGATTGCCAAGCGTCGAAACACTCGGTGCGGTTTCAGTGCTTTGTGTTGACAAAACCGGAACTATTACAATGAACCAAATGGCTGTGCAAAGCACATGGGTAGCATCCGGCGATGAACATACGCTGATTGAAACAATGGGACTTGGATGTGAAACCGAGGCATACGATCCGATGGAAAAAGCCATGCTACGCTTCTGTGAAAAGCGTCAAATTTCAACCGAAGAACTGTACTCCGGCAGATTTGTGTCCGAATATGCTTTTACCAATGAGCTTAAAATGATGGGACACGTTTGGGATAAGGGTGGAAAGCTGATCATTGCCGCAAAAGGCAGTCCTGAGCGAATTCTTACCATTTGCAAGCTGACCGATGGACAACGAAAAGAAGCAGAAGAACAAATTGATTTTCTTTCCTCAGAAGGATTGCGTGTTATCGCAATTGCCGCAGGATATCCTCATATCGAATATGAAGTACCGACTTCTATTACAGATTGTCGCCTTACTTTCCTCGGACTTGTCGGTCTTTCCGATCCTCCGCGTGTAAGCATAAAAAGCGACATTGCGGTTTGCACCAAAGCAGGCATCCGTGTTGTAATGATTACGGGTGACAATGGTGTCACCGCCTCGGCAATCGCAAAGAAAATAGGCATGCCAAACAGCGATCATATCATTACCGGTGATATGCTGGAGAAAATGACAGACGAAGAACTGCGCGAAGCTGTTAAAGACGTTTCTATTTTCTCCCGAGTTATCCCAGAACATAAGATGAGGATCGTGAAGGCGTTCAAAGATAACGGGGAAATTGTGGCCATGACAGGTGACGGCGTGAACGATGCACCGGCACTCAAATATGCCGATATCGGTATTGCTATGGGTAAACGCGGAAGTGAGGTATCTCGTGAGGCTGCCGATCTGATCTTAATGGATGATAATTTCACCACGATTGTGGAAACCATTCATGACGGCAGACGCATTTATGATAACATCCGCAAAGCCGTTGGATATGTGTTCACCATTCACATTCCAATTGCGTTTTCCTCCCTGCTTGCTCCGTTTCTTGGCATCCCACCAACGGCACTTCTTCTTTTGCCGCTTCATGTAGTGCTCTTGGAGGTTCTGATCGATCCTACCTGTTCCATTGTTTTGGAACGCCAGCCGGCTGAAACCGATATTATGGAGCGCAGGCCTCGTGACCCGAAGGAAACGTTGCTCACCGCAAAACTCCTTGTGAAAAGTATATTGCAAGGGCTCACGATTTTCGCCGCATCCTTTGGAACGTATTTTGTGACACTCGGCGGTAACCCCGAAAATGCACCTGTTGCTCGTGCAATGGGGCTTACCATTATCATGATTGCCAATCTTTTCTTAGTTCAGGTCAACAGTTCCAATCATGATTACGCTTATCATTCTGCCGTTTGTCTTAT
>CAMEIZ010000082.1 GCA_945919165.1 uncultured Traorella sp. | reverse complement strand
TTAGATAAAAAAACTCCATTGTTAAGAAGCATGGCAGTATTCAATGATCAAGCACTGCGCATCTTAAAGCTGTTTGGAAATAAAGATGTCAGTCACGTTACCACAACAGTCGGATGTGAACAAGAATACTTTTTAATTGATAAAGAACTCTATCAAAAACGTGAAGATCTCATACTCTGCGGACGAACCTTATTTGGAAAAAAAGCACCTAAAGGACAAGAAATGGAAGATCATTACTTTGGTATGCTTGATGAAAAAGTTGTTTCGTTTATGAAAGAATTGGATGAAGAATTATGGAAATTAGGTGTTCTGGCAAAAACTGAGCATAAGGAAGTCGCTCCGCGTCAATTTGAGTTAGCCCCAATTTTTACCACAACTAATATAGCGACTGATCATAATCAATTGACCATGGAACTCATGAAAAAGATTGCAGATAAACATGGCTTTGTCTGTCTGCTTCATGAAAAACCTTTTGAAGGAATTAATGGCAGCGGCAAACACAATAACTGGTCCATTTCAACCAATACAGGTCTAAATTTGTTGGAGCCTGGTGATTCGCCTGCCGAAAACGCACAATTTCTTTTATTCTTATCAGCCGTTATAAAAGGAGTTGATTTATTACGAGTATCCGTAGCAACCCCTAGCAACGACCATCGTTTAGGTGCCAATGAAGCACCTCCGGCAATTATCTCTATTTATCTGGGAGAAGAACTGAGCAATATTCTAGAAGCTATCGAAACAGATTCAGTCTATGATAAAACCTATGACAAAAAAATGGAAATCGGCATTGACATTCTTCCAAGTATCCCAAAAGATACGACAGATCGCAATCGTACCTCTCCTTTCGCATTCACCGGTAATAAATTTGAATTTCGTATGTTGGGATCCAGCATCTCCATTGCCTGTCCTAATTTAATTTTAAACACCATCGTTGCGGAAGAACTTTGTCAATTTGCAGATGAACTTGAAAAAGCAGATAATTTTCAACAAGCTCTCTCACAACTGATCAAAAAAACAATACAAAATCACAAACGTATTCTATTCTCAGGAAACGGTTATAGTGATGAATGGGTAAAGGAAGCCAAAAACAGAGGACTATTCAATCTGAAAACAACCATTGATGCACTTCCTTATTATACCTCCAAAAAAAACCTAGCTCTTTTTACGAAACATAAAGTATTCACTGAAAGTGAAATGCGTTCACGCGCTGAAATATTACTGGAAAACTACTGCAACAGCATCAGTATAGAAGCTTCAACCATGATTGATATGACAATTAAAGAAATTATTCCAACTGTCATTCGCACACAAAAAACTATCAGTGATACCATTCTATCAAAAAAAGCCATTTCAGAGGACTATCTATGCAAAGCAGAGTGTTCTCTTCTTAAAGAGATGGATCATGTTTTGGATTGTCTTTATAGTGATACAAAAAAGCTGGAAGATTCATTGTCAGAAATCAAAGCCTTAACCGACAAAAAACAACAGGGCGAATTATTCTCAACAGTAATTCTTCAGCTCATGGAAAATGTCAGAAAAGATGCTGACGTACTTGAAGGACTCATCCCAGCAGACGAATGGCCTTTTCCAAGTTATACCGATTTATTATTTCATGAATAAAAAAAGCTGAAATCAGCTTTTTTTTACCAGTTGAGTTGTTCAATAATTTCATATAAACTCTTTTCTTCATCATCAACATTGTCAAAATAAATTTTTAGTATGTGATCATCATCCTTAATCATATATTCACAATAACTCTGTTGATGACTATCCATATCACTCACATAAATGGAATAATCAGAATTCTTTTCTTTCAGAATCATGGTTCTGGTCTGAAAACCATATGAATTATGCAAACGCTGATAATTGTTATATAAGAAATGATAAAGTGATGCTTACTTTCGTAATAATCATAATAAACATAACCATTCTGATAATCAGCCTTTCCCTGATCATTCTTTAACAGAATGCTTTCTGTATGAAGATAACTTGTTCTTTTTTCAGTTACATAAGCAACAGGTTCATGAAGACGATTCATGCTCTCAAGTGCTTGATAATAAATTATAAAAAAGAAAATAAAATTTATGATCATCAGTAAATATTTCATTTTTCCTTCTTTTTGAGAAGAAAGATTCACAATCCCAAAACGAAAAAGAAACTGACTAAATAATAAAACAGCAAAAATGATCACCATTTGCATTTGATATGAAAATAAATAAACACAGCCTAACAAATAGACAATGACAAATAAATTGCCCAATACACCAAGAATTGATCTTAGATGAATATGCCTCAATTCAGCATTCATTTCTTTTTTCTTTCGTTTCCCGATGGAATAAGAATAACAAAACCAACCAATCATAAATAAAAATAAACCCATCATCATGAAAAGAATCCCATTATTACTGATGGTCAAAAAGAAGAGCCTATTTGACTGCATGATGATAATCATGAATAGAATTAATGTTAATGGAATAAGTATACGAAGCCTGATTTGTCTTTTTCTTGTTTTTTCAATTAATTCTTTTTCGATTTTTTCATCTGTATGCAGTTTCTCTGTTTCTTTCTTGGAAGCATACACGATAAAATGCTGATAGCTGGTAACAAATTCATATCCCATCTGTTCATAAAACTCAATTTGTTTTTCAATTCTTTTATCAACATAGCGATGAGCATTCAGCTTCATTTCCGGATTGTAGTCAACCGAATAATATTTTCTTAAACAGCTTTTTTTCAGAATGACAAAAAGTTCATTAAATCGATAAAGTTCATAGTTTCCTGAGCTTTCTGATTGAGATAAGTTTCAAATTCTTCACGATCATTTAATTTAAAATTCATGAATTCAATTTTCATCATCTTGTTCTAATAGAAGCTTGCTGTCATGAATCATTTCCTGAAGACGAATGCGTTCATTTTTTAATAGTTCTCTGCCTTCTTCAGTAATGAGATAGCTTCTTTTTCTCCCTTCTGTTTTGGTCTCAAAAATCATTCCTTCTTCTTCAAACTGAGCCAAAATGGTATACAGCGTACCAGCCCCCATACTGACTCGTCCTTTGGTTAATTCTTTTACCGTTTCAGCAATTTCAATGCCACACATTTCCTGATTTAATATCAAAAGAACATAAAACATTTGTTCACTGAGCGATGATAGCTTCTTTTTCGGCATATCTCCTCCTAATATCGTTTATCGATATTACAATTCCAGTATAATATCGTAGTTCGATATTGTCAACAAAAGTGATTAAGATATAAGAAAAGATGCTTCCATATTCAATAAAGCATCTCTTTTTTTGATTACGAAAGATAAATTCTTGTATAATACTTTTGATCATCTTCATGATCAATGATAGCATTACAGGCAAGCTGTACTTTCAAAGAAGCCACATTATCTTTATCAACTGACAAATACACTTCATGAATTCCAAATTCCTGACATTTCTCTAAAACAAGCTTTAATCCTCTGGTCGCATATCCTTGTCCGCGGTATTGATTCACAATACCATAACCAATATGACCAGCTCCTTGTCTTAATGTATCATTTAAATAATGACGAAGCTTGAAGATACCCACAGCTTTTTGATGATCCATTAATAAATATACAGTCTGAGGTACTTTCCATTCTTCCAATCCAATAGCTTGGCTTTCAAGTTCACATTTCTTGACAAACAAGGCAAAACTCTCAAGACTCATACCATAAGCATCATTCATAAAACCGTGTTCATCTTTTTCAAATGACATAAAACACTGATAAGCACTTAATAGATCAGCATGCTGAATCTCAACAAGTTTCAAACAGTCCAATTGAAAATCACTGCAGAATTGATAAAATGCATCTTCAAAGGAAGAATAAACAGGAATATCATTCCCACTCAGAATACCCACTACCATGGAATTAAAACCACAGCTGCTTTCTAATCCAGACAAAGAATTTCTTGACAGACGAATATCATGAAAAATCGGATAAACCTGTATTTTTTTACCTGCAAGCTTTTTTTCCATGATAATACCCAATGCTACACAGCTGCCGCTGTCTTCATTAGACAGATCAAAGAAAACAACATCTGCCTTATTTAATCGCTCATAGTCTGCATGATAAATATCACTGGCTTTCACATCCTTCTGATTATTTAAAGGCATATCAATCGGATTAAACAATTCATAATCTACCTGATTTTTTTCTAAGACTGCTCTTAGCTGTTTTCCCTCATATTTGCGTTGTTTTACTTCTGCTTCAGTAAATAAAGGACCAACATTATAAATTTTTAACATACTCTTTCTCCTACATCAAACTGATTTCATTTTTAAGTACCGACGAATAATCTTCCAATTTCATTTTTATATAAAAATAACTCAACATAAACAAAAGTGCCAGAACTGCCAACAAAAGACTTCCTGCTAGCGAATTAAACGGTAAAAAGAAAGTCATACCAAAAGAAGCAAATACTTTTTTGTACAGTATATAGTTGATAGTCTGTGAAAGAATCCAGGAACATCCAAAAATAATACCGATATAGAAAAGCAATTCCATCAAAACCAATTTCATCATGTCAACAATTCTCAAACCCAAGATATGAAAAAGAGCCATTTCTTTATGTCGATATTCAAAATTAGTAGTTGTGACACATAATGCAGCCAAAGCACCCATAATCATTAAAATCAATACATAACCATATCCTAAAAGGCGAATCAGGGTAATCATCGTGCTGCCATAATGAAGCGTTTCATTGGCATTAATGATATCAAATTCCATTAATTCTCCAGTATCATAAGAATTGAGTTCACGAACTAAAGAAGCCGGTGAAGTACTTTGAAAAAAAACATGAATTTCATGGAAAGGTTGTTTCGACTGTTGAAAGATCTGTGCAAACAAATCTCTGGAAACAATAATCTGAGGATTTTTCTGATAACTGGTTCCACTGATTAAAGTATCCGTCAAAATAACACTTAAAGATGAAAGAATTTCAGAATCTTCATAATATAAGTGTTCGATATTCTCCGTATTCAGAATATCATAAAACCTTCTCGAAGCAGAATTATAAACTTGGTTGATCAAAATTCCGCAAGGATGCTGTAAATCTTTTAACTTCTTAAAATCCTTTAATGCGTATTTTTTTAGAAGCTCATCACTGTATGAGATGATTTCAAATGAAATATGATCCTGAAGAAGTGTATTCTCAAAATATTCATGATCCAGAATTTGAACGTCCTTACTGTCAACATGAATACTCTCAGCAATCACACTGTTAGAAGCATATTCACTGTTTTTCAGCTGTGTCATAAGACTGGTAGGATAATGATCTTCCTTTAAAATCAGTTCAACATCATAATTATGATCATTCAAATCAAAAAAGCCTGTTTCTCGAAGATATCCCATCAATCCATTTACCAGAATCAATAATGTCATGATAGCGATACATCCCAATAGTAAATGACGATAGCTTCTGAAATTTTGGCGAATATTCTTTTTGAACAGACGTATTAGAATATTGTGTCTGGAATCCAGCTGAAGATAAGGCCGATTCATCACTACAACTTCATCATTGGACTGCAGCGTTGAAGAAACACTTTTTGAAATCATCTTATGTGTACTTCTTCTAATAAAGAAACTTGAAAAAACAATCACATATAATGCACTCACTAAAAGAACAATACTCATATGATGGCATCCAAGCTGAAATGTCTGAGAAGAAATCTGTTTCAATAATTGATTCAAATTCTGACAGAGAACTAAATAAAGAAACCAGCCTGTACTTAATCCAATGATAATTCCACTGATCATGAGTGTGAATCCTTCATAGAGAATCATTTTTTCACATTGTAAACGTGTAACTCCAATTGTTTTCAAGATAGCCAAGTGTTTTTCACGATTTGCATAAGAGTTTTTAAAGGCATTACGTATCAGCATCAGATTTACTGCAAGAAACGCAATAACAATAAAAACTGTCATGATCAGCACCGTTGAGCTGACTGATCCGATCTGAAAAATACTGGAACCAAGCAAAGCCTGATTTATATGATATGTCTCAAACATTCCTACAAAATCTTCTTTGATTTTTGTGGTTGTTTCAACAGCAGTTTTTACATTCTTATAATGAACATAGACATCTTTTCGCGTTGCGTTATCGATCGGTTTTACAATCGTATAAAATGACTGATTTTCTTCAAGAAAAGGAGTTGAGATAATCCCGCATATGAGATATTGTTGATTGTTCAGTTCAATTGTTTCATTCAAATTCATTTTTGCTTTTGATTCATAGATCGTGGCATCAGAAATTAATATTTCATTTTCTTTTTCTGGAAAATGTCCTTCGTCAAGAAGAAAACCAAGATTTTGAAAAACAGTTTCATCCATTTCAAAAATCTGAAAAGAATCCTTTTCATTTTTTTGAAAAAAATCATAAGAGATTCTCTCATCCAACCCCACTATGTCAATCTGATCGATCTGACCATGCAAACGCAGTGATTCAATCAAATCATCGCTGGCATCAGAAAAATACGCATGATAATTCCCGTAGGAACTAACGATCATTTCATTCATTCCAATCATTGTATTAATGCCCAAGCATGCCATAACAAAAAACAAACAGCTAGCTACACTGATCGACACCACAGCAAGCAAAGTTGACAGCTTATTCATCCAATGATATTTACGAATATATTTCAGTAAGATGTTCATAATGATCCCTCAAATTCTTTTAGAGAACCATGATTCATTTCATAAATCTTATCAGCCTGCATCGCGATATCCATATCATGTGTGATCATAACAACTGTCGTATCATAACGGGCTACGATCATTTTGATTAAATCAACAATTTCACGGGCATTCCCGGTATCCAGATTTCCTGTTGGCTCATCGCACAATAAAAGTGTTGGATGATAAATAATGCTTCTTGCCAATGCAACTCGCTGCTGCTGTCCACCTGAGAGAGAAGCAGGATATGAATCCATTTCATTTTCAATATGCAGTATCGTAACAATTTGATTAAAGTAGCTCTGATCAACTTCCTTATGATCTAATAGAACAGGAAGAAGAATGTTCTCTTTGACATTCAAAGTTGGAATCAGATTATAAAATTGATAAACCATACCGATTTGTCTTCTTCTAAAAATCGTCAGCTGATCTTCATTAAATGAATAAATGTTGGTTTTGTCTAAAATAATACTGCCGCTGGTGGGTGTTTCAAGTCCCGCTAACATATGTAAAAGTGTACTTTTACCGCTGCCGCTTTCACCGGTAATAGCCACAAAGCTTCCTTTTTTGACATTAAATGAAACATGATCAACAGCATGAATCAGTTGATTTTTTTTGTAGTAGGTTTTTGTGAGATCCTTAACTGTCAGCAATTCCATAAAATTCCCCTATTTATAAAAACGAATTGAAAAAGTTGTACCAACATTCAGCTTACTTTTCACATGAATGGTTGCATTTTGACTCGTCAGAATAGAATATGACATGGCAAGTCCAATTCCAACACTGTCTGAGTTAGTTTTATCAGCACGATAAAAACGTTCAAAGATAAAAGGTAAATCTTTACTGGAAATTCCCATTCCATTATCTGAAATCAAGATTTCTGTATACATCACACTATCAAAAATTTCAGCTTTCAAAATACCTCCCTCTGGCGTATGTTCAGAGCAATTTTTAATAATATTCAGTAAAGCTTCACTTGTCCAATTAATGTCAATCTCAATAATTGGATTATCGCCGCTTAAAATGAATTGCTGCTGTTTATTCTTCATCAGCATATTCACAGGTTCAACTGATTTTAATATGAGATCATCTACATAAATCTTTTCTTTTTTAAATTCTACTGTTTTAGCATCCAGCTTTGCCATTTTTAACAGTGATGAAACAAGCCATTCAATTCTCTTTAATTGACTTTTAATAACATTTAAAAATTTTCTTTGATCTTCTTTAGACAAATCTTCGTTTTCTAAGAGATCAGACATAATCAGCATACTTGTCAAAGGAGTTTTCAATTGATGAGAAATATCTGCAAGATTATTGGCTAACATCATCTTGTCATTTTTTAATTCCTCATTCTGTTCCTTCAACATGACCGTAATCTTATAAATATCATTTTTCAGGGATGAAAGATTTCCCTCATCATTATCAATAATATCTAAGGCATAATCCTTATTCAGCAGTCGATTAATATATTGTGAAATATTGGCAATTGTTGCATCCATTCTCAAAAGATAGAAATAAACTAAAGTAAAAACAGCCAAACAAAAAATCAGTATGATCAGAATAAAATAAGTAATCATCTGTGTTTTCACATCAACTTTACTGACTGCTTCATTCATGCCATATTTTTCAAGAATCTTTTTTCCTGATTCGCTGTATTGTTCATTTTTTCCGGTTAAGATCGCAATAACCTCATTTTCACTCAAATCATATTCACTGGATATATATCCAATCATATTTTCATCAATTTGATATATATGGCGATTGATTGAATCATTTATCTTACTAGAAGCGAAAAACACTCCTGCAATGGAGAGTGTCATCATGAAAATAATTCCTAAAAGTGTTTTTCTAATTCGTTTATCCGCAACATTATTCATATTT
>CAMEIZ010000081.1 GCA_945919165.1 uncultured Traorella sp. | reverse complement strand
AGTTTCAATGATATTACTGCCAATAAAATATGAACTAGCAAAATCATTACAGGCTACAGATGATTTAAGAAGGTAATCAAATGCTGTGACTGCCGGATTAGCATTATCAAAAGATGCGGCAATATCCACAATTTTCTTTTCAAATGACATTTGATACATATTACTCCAATAGCGCTCTTCCAGACTTTTTGTCCCATTGACAGTCATAACTGCACCCAAATCACGTTTAATTTCACTTTTTACAGCATTGGTCGAAGTATGAATCGAAAGAGCCCCCACAATGAGATTTCCCAGAAGAAACACAACCAAAAACAATAATAATGATTTATTAACATGCCGGATTATACTGATTACCACTCGCTTCAGATAATTCATTTCTTCACCTTCTAATTTTTATTATTTATTTTAATAATGCTATATTTTTTTGCAAATATATTTTATTTTCGATGTTGACAAAAAACATAAAAGTGAGAAATCTCACTTTTATACAGTTTTAGTTATTCTTTCCAAATCTTTATATACTGCACTACCACTGTTCTTATATTGAAGTGTGAAAGATATTGTAACACTTCTTGAGTTATTTGTTCTATTAATACTTGCAATTTTTGCTACAATAAGGCCTGTATCAGCTCCATTGATTTTTACACCTTCAATTGTCACATATAAATTCACATCAGATACACTATAAACTCCTCCATTATTTGTAATTAGATAACTACCATATATACGATAAAAGATTTCAATTCGATTTCCTGGATCAATCACAGTTGCATCAACATAAGAATAATCTTCATCAACTTGCATTCTATATTGCCCAGCATATGGTGTTACTCCATCTTTTAGAGCTGCTTCTACTTTATTCTTTGGAATAATCAATAATGCCAAAACCATAGATAATGATAATAAAATTTTAAATGTTTTTTTCATTGTTACTAACCTCCTTTAAACATTTAATTTTACATTATTATAATATATTTTATATTCTTTAAATTTTAGTCTTATATTTTTATTTTGTTTATGATATACTAAATAGGTATTAAAATAAGTAAAAAAAATCATTTAATCGTAATAAAAAACATCATTCATTATCGATGATCATCAGACAGTAAGATATCGAAATCAGAGAGTTGTTATATGATTACAAAAAATTTGCTCGAAAGATTTTCAGGCGTTTCTTCATACTGATGGTAGCATTTTTCACATTTTTCTGATATTTTTTATTTAGTTAAATAAATAGGAATATGGAGGAGACAATGTTACAAGTTAGAACTGCTGACAGTAACGATTATGATCATGTTAGAGCTTTTTACTATACATTGATTGATATGATGAAAAATGCTGAATATAAGCCAGGATGGAAAAAAGATATATATCCTACACAAGAATTTTTGATGAAGTCTATTGAGAGGAATGAATTATATATCGGAAAGATAGACGGACAGATAGTTTCTTGTATGGTAGTGAATCATGAATACAATGATGGGTACAAGGACATTGCGTGGTCTATTGAAGCAAAGGATTCAGAACTATTTGTTATTCATGCATTAGGTGTTAATCCTATGTTTTCGAATAAAGGAATTGCAAAAGAAATGGTTCAGCATGTGATTAAAATAGCCCATGAGAAGAATATCAAAACAATTCGCTTAGATGAACTCGTAGGAAACACTCCAGCAGAAAAGGCATATACCAAAATGGGATTTATGTATCTTGATACAATTCAAATGTTTTACGAGGACACGGGATGGATGAATTACAAACTGTTTGAGCTAATTATGTAAATGATAATACAATTACAGAGTGTCTCATGTATCGTGTGCAATGCCACAACAGAAAATCTAAAGATTCAACTAAACAATCCTCCGCAATTACACAAAGGATTGTTTTACGGACAAGCCGTATACTGGGATGTTTTATTTGATTAAAGAAAGCTCTACCTTAAAAAGAATGCCATCATGATATTTTTCAGCGGATATAGTTCCATGATGTGCTTCACAGATGGCTTTCGCAATGGATAATCCTATTCCCTGTCCCTGGATATGGGAAGAATGTGAACTGTCTCCTCGATAAAAGCGTTCAAACCAGTCGCTGACATGATCAATATTTTGAGCACTGTTATAAACCTCAAGACAGCATTTTTTCGCATGACTGTAGGCTTTTATATCTATCTGATATGGTTTTGAACAATATTTGATAGCATTATCAAGCAAGATATTGATTAATGTTTGGATGCTTTGTGCATCAGCACTCAATATTAGATTTTCTTTGATGTTTTTAGAACATGAAATCGATTTATGTTCCATTAAAGGTTTAAATGAAGAAATGGTATTTTCAAGGCATTCACTTAAATTGATTTCAATAGGCTGAATATTGATATTTTCATCCATCTTCGTTAAAATCAATAGCTTACTGATAAGCTCATTTAATCGATGAATCTGTTTTTGATTACTTTGAATCCATTCATTATCACCAATTTCCATTGATAATACTTCATTATTAGCAGAAATAATCGCCAGTGGTGTTTTAATTTCATGAGAAGCATCACTGATAAAACGTTTTTGTTTTTCCATGGCTTGAGCAAGTGGTGAGATTGCTTTTTTTGATGCCATTGTAACAAGCACAAACAAAAATAAAAGTGCTAATCCGACAATCATGACAGAAGTAAGAAAGAAAGTCTTTAAGGAATTCAATTGACTTTGAATACTGACAAACAGAATCATTTTTCCGTTTTCAATCTCACAGATCCGATACTGAAATCCACTCGCCCATCCATTTTTCTGATGACTGATCGCTTTTTGTGTTAACATAAGCATTTGATTATCCGATACAGGCAAAAAATGTGAGGTGATGATTTGTGTCACTTCATCATCCTGATTCAGAAACACACTGAAATACTGGAAATCAAAGGGTGATTTATGCGGTTCCATACCGAATTCATTTTTTGGTTTTTCATCAAAAAAGCCGCCATTCAGAACCAAATAGTCAATTTTCCCATTTGCAGAACTGACTACAGACCAGATATTAATCAAATTCACAGCCGATTCAATAATCATTAATACAATAAAAATCGACAGCATCATGATCTTAATGAATCGTTTCTGATATTTTTCAATCATGCTTCCTCCAGCGTATATCCTACACCTCTGGCTGCTTTAATACTTACCCGACTGCCCAGTAAAGAAAGCTTTTTTCTAAGAGAACTGATATAAACCCAAACCACATTGATTTCAGCATCTGAATCATAGCCCCAGATCCGATCCATGAAAGTTTCCGTAGAAATAATTCGGCCATTTGACATCATCAGCATTTCCATAACCTGAAATTCTTTATTCGAAAGACGTATTTTTTGATCTTTGACACTTAATTCATAGCTTAATCGATTCAAAGATATATCTGAAAATGTCAGCTCATCTGACAGCATTTCATTCTTTCTTCTTGTTAAAGCACGTATACGGGCTAACAGCTCATTCATCACAAAAGGTTTACTTAAATAATCATCAGCTCCAAAATCAAGACCACGAATGATATCCTCACTTTCACCTTTTGCTGTCAGCATCATAATCGGTGTTGCATTTTTGGCTGTTCTTAATCGTTTGAGCACTTCAATACCATCCAGTTTGGGCATCATAATGTCCAACAAAATCACATCATATTCACTGTTTGATGCATAATAGAGAGCTTCTTCTCCATCATAGACAGCATCTACACTGTAATGATGATGTTTCAGAATAGCACATAATGCATGTGACAGTTCTTTTTCATCTTCACCTAGTAATATTCTCATAAAGTACCTCAAAGCTACTATATCACAAATGACTAAAAATAAATTAAAAGAGATTGATTTTTCTCAATCTCTTTAGTTATTTATTTTCCTACAACAGAAACTACTGCATCACCAAATGTATCTTTGATGTATTGAACAGCCTTTTCACTTGTTAAAGCTTCAATCAGCACCTTTGTCTTTTCACTGTTTTCTTCACCCTTACGTACTGCAATCACATTTGCATAAGTCTGAAGACCAATACTGTTCACATCTTCAAATACACAAGCTAAATTTCCGATATTAGCACCTAATGCATAATTACCATTAATAACTGCATAATCAAGTTCAGATAACTGAGCAGGCAATACTTTTGCTTCAAGTTCCAGAATTTCAACATTCTTTGGATTTTCAATAATATCATTCTTTGTTGCCAAAAGACCTGCTTCTTTATCAATCTTGATCAATCCGATTGCTTCCAATAAAGCTAATGCTCTGGCTTCATTGCTTCCATCATTTGGAATTCCAATGATTGCTTTTTCAGGAATATCATCTACAGTTAAATTGGTATTGACGGCATGATCTTTTCCTGCATAAATAGCAAATGGTTCATAATGGATAGCTCCGGCACTGACTAAATCTGTTCCATTATTTGCATTATAATCTTCCAGATAAGGAACATGCTGGAAATAGTTGGCATCCAGACTTCCTTCACTTAAACCAACATTTGGCATAACATAATCTGAGAATTCTTCAATGACGAGCTTATAACCTTTTGCTTCAATTTCATCGCGTACTGCTTCAAGAATCATGCCATGAGGCTGAGGTGATACTCCTACAGTAATCGTTTTGTCTTCAGTTTCTCCGGTTGTTGAGCATCCTGCCAGTAGGGCAAGTGCCAAAATGCTTGATAATAATTTTTTCATTTTCTTCTCTCCATTTCTTCAACTTGGGTGAAAAAAAACTTTCACCCCTAAAGGACGAAAGTTGACTTCGTGTTACCACCTTTGTTCATTCATGCCTCACGACATGAACCTCTTCGAGTACCATCATACTCTATCGCTTTAACGAGCGAACCCGGTATAGCCTAAAATATCAGCCATACAGCTCCAAGACCATCTTCGATAAGTTCACTTGTTTTCCTTTCACCAAACGGAAACTCTCTATGCAAGCTAGCTTTCTACTCTTCTCTTCATTGCTTATGCTGTTATTATAAAACAGATTTTCAAAATGTCAAGTTTATTTTCTATTTTTTTCTGAAACAATTTTCATTGAGGAATCACATATCTTAATCGATATTCTTTCATATTCTGATCATCATAAGGTTCATAAAATTTAAAAGCGATTTTCTTAGCATTTTGAGACATGATATATACATATTTTCCTTTTACTTCCTCATAGGGTCTCAGAGCGATTTCATCTTCAAACTGACCTGTAACCCCAAAATTTTCTTCAGCTTCAAAAGGACCTTCTTTATCATAGCTGATCAGAAAATCATTTTTTGAAAAAGACAGGATTTCATTAGTCAAATTCTTAATCAAAACATTCGTACATAAAAAAACACCGCCTTTTTCAATCACATATCCAAAATATTCATCTTCATGAATTTCAAGATAATTCAATTTCAAAGAAAATGATGATGTTTGAAATTCATTTTTCATGGCATAATTGGGCACATGATCATTCAACAACAAATGAATCTGACTTTTATCCTTTCTGGTTTTTATTAGATCCATCATCTTACCTCCCCATTCATAGTAGGCGAAATGATTTGAAAAATTTGTCGAAAGAATTCAGTCTGTCGTTTTGTTTCACTTTATGGTACAATAGAATAGAGGTAATTTATGTTTGAAAAACTGAAACAATTCTTTATCAACAAAAATCAACAAACACCCGTTATTGTAACCATCCATGGCTTGGTGTCAGAAGAGAAAAAGAAATGGATGATTTCTTGGAATATGCCCAAGCTCATCTTTGTGAAGTCAAAACCTTCAATCTGTTTGAGCTGGATGAAGAAGATCACGATTATAAAAAATGGGTAGAACGTGCTGAAAATGCATTGTTGGAAGAAATCAAAAACAATCGAAAAATCTATTTATTAGGATTTTCAATGGGCGGTGTCATTGCTTCTTATCTGGCAAGTAAATATCCAATAGAAAAACTGATTCTGATATCACCGGCATTTATTCATTTCAATCTTGAAAACTATACCAACATTGCCATCAAAACTGGTAAAAAGTTTTTCTCAAGCAGTGATGAAGTCAAGCCTTCTCTGCCGAAAAACTTTTATGGCGATTTCATGGAATGTGTCAAAGAATACAAAAATGAGATCAGAAAAGTAACGTGTCCGGTCTTGATTATTCAAGGTGATGATGATGAAGTCATTCCAACAAGAAGCAGTGAATGGGGTTATGAACAAATTGACCACGATCAGAAACAACTCATCTTTCTTCATCAAGGAAAGCATCGCATTCTAAGTGATGAAAAAGTAAAAGATGTGGCTTTCCTTTTGATAGATGATTATTTTCATGATAGGCTTTTGCCGATTCATAACGAAAAATAAAAGATATTTCGCATTGAAATATCTTTTTTATATGAGCTGAAACAAAATCAAACCAATCGTATTGATACCCAAATTGACAAAAGCATGCACCAGCCATCCCGAATAAATAGTTTCATTTTTCATATCCAGTACATTAAAGATACATCCACCCAAAAACAAACCAAAAAAAGTCACCAGCATAAATCCATCTTGAAACCAGCCTTTCATCATACCTAAATGATAAAGAGCAAAAACAAAAGAACTCATGACAAAAGCAAACCATCCAGAAGTTTTTTCTTTAAGAAAAAGAAAACTGTAACCGCGAAAGAAAAACTCTTCCAAAAAGGAGTTGATCAGTGAAATATAAAATGCTACCACAACAAAATTATCTGCATTTACGCCAATATCCATAACCAAATGTTGTGGTATGAGTGAAAAATCAACTGTTTTTCTTAATACAAAATATCCGTCGATCATTAAAATATAAAGACTTATACCAATAAGAAAAGCTGTAAACAGACCTTTTTTAGAAAACTTGAAAAGTCTTTTCAATTCATTTGTTTCATGATTGAAAATAACATAAATCATTGGAATTAATAAAAATAAAACCATCTTAATCAAAGACTTGATCCAATAAGATGGTTGAATCCATCCATCTACAAAAATCATCAAAAAAGAGCATAAGAAAACCGATAATACAATCCAGACAGCCTTTTTCTTATTCATTTTCTTTCACCTCTTTTGTTTTGATAATATTTATTGTTTCATTAAGAAGACAAGGTTCATTAAAAAATGTTTTTATTGATTTCATCTTCATTTAGTATTTTCATGCATTTTCATCCATTCTTCTCTATATAAAAGATTCAAATTGGTTTCTTCTACAGTATTGAAGCGTGTTGTAAAAAGAATTTTTTTATAAAAATGAAAACCGTTTTTTTCCTGAACTCGTTTTGATTGATGATTTGATACAAAATGACCACAGAAAATCACATCTAAGCCTTCATCCTCAAATAAATATCGCACGACTTCTTGCACGGCTTCACTCATCAAACCTTTTCCCCAATAGTCTTTTGATAATACAAAACCAAGTTCTCTGGCAAATAAAGGATCAAATTCTTTTAATTCTGCTTCATTATATTTTTCAATTCCAAGTGATCCAATCACTTTATTCTGATAGACTAGTGCAAAAGTTTTCTTTCCTTCAATAAAATCTTTTAAAATTCTGGCAGAGACTTCTTTATTTTCATGCGGCAGCCATCCTGCCATCTGGCCAACACCATCAACTGATGCATATTCATAAAAATCATCTAAATCTGATAATTTCCATGGACGCAAAATCAAGCGGCTGGTAGTCAGTGTCAAATTTGAAATATCGATTTCTTTATTCATAATTCCTCTCTTATCAAAAACTGCATGTTTTCACATGCAGATCTATTTCTTTCTTAAACTTTCAATTAATTCAGTTTTTAAATCCAATAGTTCCTTTGTAAGTGAAACCTTGTAGACATGTGGGTATTCAAAACGCTTATATTGAGGCCATAAGTGATTGAGCTGTTCTTTCGCATAGCTTTTGATTTCTTCAACATCCGGAACATCATAAACAAGATGTCCATCAATAAAAATTGGCTGTAAAAGATCTTCAATGTAATACTCATTCGCTCTAAAAGTTTTATTCATCCACATGCTGTTTGGATGATAAATTGTCAGATCCTGATTGACATCAATTTTCTGTCCATGAATAGTCATCACATCAGCGCGCATCATACCGCTTTCTTTCTCATAAATACGATAGAGATCCTTAAATCCCGGATTGGTCATTTTCTCTACATTCTCACTAATCTTGATTTTTGGAATCATCTGCCCATTTTCAAGGACACTTGAAAGCTTATATACACCTCCAAATACCGGAGATGATTTGGATACGATCAGATTTTCTCCAACGCCAAAGCTGTCAATCTGAGCCCCCTGTTCAATTAATGATTTGATGATATATTCATCAAATGAATTAGAAGCCACGATCTTACAGAAAGACATACCGTTTTCATCAAGCTCTTTTCGAATCTGACTTGATAAATAAGCAATATCACCTGAATCAATACGTACTCCGACCAAATGATGACCTCTTGGTGCCAAATATTCTTTTTCCAGACGAATAGCATTTTTAATACCGCTGCCAAGTGTATCATATGTATCCAAAAGCACAATACAGCTGTCAGGGTAAGTCTTGGCATAGCTTAAGAAAGCATCATATTCACAATCATACGACTGTACAAAGCTGTGAGCCATCGTACCTACCACAGGAATATT